>CAYTBD010000240.1:0-4453 GCA_964435755.1 uncultured Rhodobacterales bacterium | reverse complement strand
CGAAGCCGCCCGCCGCGATGAACATCCCGTCGAACAGAAGACCGTCGAGAGCCTCCTTCGCCGAGCCGTAGACCTTCTGCATCTGATCCCGTCCCCCGTTGTGGCCTGAGTTGCCGCCTATCTGCCGGGGGGCCGGTGGAGAGTCAATCGCCGCGCCGCGAGAGGGGTCAGGACTTCTTCTTAGCAGCCTTGGCAGGGGCCTTCTTGGCGGCGGTCTTCTTGGGGGCCGTCTTCTTGGGTGCCGTCTTCCGGCCGCGCCCCTTCTTCGCCGCCTTCTCGGCGATCAGCTCCACGGCCATGTCCATCGTGACATCGGCGGGCTCCACGCCCTTGGGCAGCGTCGCGTTTACCTTGTCCCACTTCACGTAGGGTCCGTAGCGGCCCTCCATCACGGCGACAGGGCCGCCCTCTTGCGGGTGCTCGCCCAGCTCCTTCAGCGGCTTGGCGGCGGCGCCGCGGCCCGCGCCGCGGCTGGCCTTCTGCGCCAGAAGCTCGACCGCGCGGTTCATGCCCACGGTGAAGACCTCGTCGACCTCAGGCAGGTTCGCGTAGACGCGACCGTGCTTGACGAAGGGCCCGTAGCGCCCGATTCCCGCCTCGACCGGCTCGCCGTCCTCGGGGTGCGGGCCGATCTCCCGCGGCAGACTGAGCAGCATCAGCGCCTTCTCGAGGTCCATGTCCTCGGGCGACCAGCCCTTGGGCAGGCTCGCGCGCGGGGGCTTCGGCTGGTCCTCGGTCGGTTCGCCGCGCTGGACATAGGGCCCGAAGCGTCCGGTCTTGAGATGGATCTCGTCGCCCTGATCGTGGCCGAGCAGCCGCTCCGCCGTACCTTCCTCGCCTTCGCCCGGTGCCGCGAGCGGCCGGGTATAGCGGCATTCGGGATAATTCGAGCAGCCGATGAACGCCCCGCCCGACCGCGCCGTCTTGAGGCTGAGCCGTCCCGTCCCACAGTTCGGGCAGGTCCGCGGGTTCGACCCGTCCTCCTTCGGCGGAAAGAGATGCGGCTCGAGCACCTCGTCGATCTTGTCGAGCACTTCCGAGATGCGCAGGTCCGACGTTTCGGCCAACGCCGCCGAGAAATCCCGCCAGAACCGCGACAGCACTTCCTTCCAGTCCCGCTCTCCGGCGGAAACGTCGTCGAGCTGTTCTTCGAGATCGGCGGTGAAATCGTATCCCACGTACTTCCGGAAATAGTTCATCAGGAACGCGGTCACGAGCCGCCCCTTGTCCTCGGGGATGAGCCGGCCCTTGTCCTTGCGGACGTATTTGCGGTCCTGGATCGTGGTGACGATCGAGGCATAGGTCGACGGCCGCCCGATGCCGAGCTCTTCCATCTTCTTCACGAGCGTCGCCTCGGTGTAGCGCGGCGGCGGCTGGGTGAAGTGCTGTTCGGGCGTGACGCCGCGCTTCTCCGCGCGCTCGCCCTCCGTGATCTGTGGCAGGCGGCCGTCGTCGTCGCCCTCGGGCTCGTCGCGGCCTTCCTCGTAGACGCGGATGAATCCGTCGAAGAGCACGACCTGCCCGGTGGCACGAAGCTCGACCTGCCCGTCCTGCGAAGCAACGTCGATCGTGGTGCGCTCGAGCCGTGCCGCCGCCATCTGGCTTGCGATCGTCCGCTTCCAGATCAGGTCGTAGAGCTTGCGCTGGTCGTCCTCGCGCAGATTGATCCGGCCGGGATCGAGGTCCATGTCCGTCGGCCGGATGCACTCGTGCGCTTCCTGGGCGTTCTTGGCCTTGTTCTTGTACATGCGCGGGCTGTCGGGAAGGTAGCTCTCGCCGTAGCGCGACTTGATCGCGTCGCGGGCCGCCATCACGGCCTCGGGCGCCATGTCGATCCCGTCGGTCCGCATATAGGTGATGTATCCCGCCTCGTAGAGCCGCTGCGCCGTGCTCATCGTCTGGCGGGCGCCCATGCCGAACTTGCGGGAGGCCTCCTGCTGCAGCGTGGACGTCATGAAGGGTGCCGCCGGATTTCGGGTCGCGGGCTTCGCTTCGACCGACTTCACCGTCAGATCGCGCGAGCGGATCGCCTGCACCGCCATCTCGGCGTCGGTCTCGTTTGCGAGGTCGAACTTCTCGAGCTTCTTGCCGCCGAAGACGGTGAGCCGCGCCTCGTAGTCCTGCCCGCGCGGTGTGGCGAGCACCGCCTTGACGGTCCAGTATTCCCGCGCGCGGAACGCCTCGATCTCCATCTCGCGCTCGACGATGAGCCGCAGGCAGACCGACTGCACCCGGCCCGCCGATTTCGCGCCCGGCAACTTGCGCCACAGGACCGGGCTGAGGTTGAAGCCCACGAGATAGTCGAGCGCGCGGCGGGCGAGATAGGCCTCGACCAACTCCATGTCGATCTGGCGGGGGTTCTTCATCGCCTCGGTCACGGCGGTCTTCGTGATCGCGTTGAAGACGACACGGCTGACGGGCGTGTCCGTCTTGATGGCCTTGCGGTTGCGCAGCGCCTCCTCGAGGTGCCAGCTGATCGCCTCGCCCTCGCGGTCGGGATCGGTGGCGAGGATCAGCGCACCGTCGTCCTTGAGCGCGTCGGCGATCGCCTTGACGTGCTTCTTGCTGTCGGAGGCGATCTCCCATTTCATGTCGAAGTCGTGTTCGGTGTCGACCGACCCGTCCTTCGGCGGCAGGTCGCGGACATGACCATAGGAGGCGAGGACCGTGTAGTCGGAGCCCAGATACTTGTTGATTGTCTTGGCCTTGGCCGGGCTCTCAACGACGACGACTGGCATGCACTCCCTTTCGAGTCGGCCCACTGCTCATGGCGGCGCAAGATGTGGGGCCGGGCCTGCGAATGTCAACAAGCCTCGGGAGCGGTCGGTGCGGAACGCCGACGTCCGGTCGGCAAAGCCGGGAGCATCGGGTGCTGGCGGTGCTTCGGTGGTCGCTAGACGGCGAGCGACAGGAGCCCGCCGGGCTGCCGGCGGATCTTGCCCTCGAGTTCGAGCGAGACGAGTTCCGGCGCGATTTCGCCCGCCGGGCGGGCGAGGTCGCGGATCAGTTGATCCTCGGCCAGCGGGCTCGGTCCCAGCCGTGCCAGGATCTCGCCGTGAAGCGCTGTCGCCTCCGCCAGCGTCCGCCGTTCCGCCGGGGAAGGGGGGATGTCGAGTGGCGCTGCCGCCCCGGTGGCGGCGACCGGGGCCTCCCGTCTCAGCGCCTCGATCACGTCGTCGGCGCCGCGCACCAGAACCGCGCCGTCGCGGATCAGCATGTTGCAGCCCGAGGCCCGCGCGTCGAACGGATGGCCGGGCACCGCGAGCACCTCCCGCCCCTGGTCGAGCCCCGTCCGTGCGGTGATCAGGCTGCCCGATTTCGCCGCCGCTTCGACCACGACCACGGCCTTCGCGAGCCCCGAGACGATCCTGTTCCGCCGCGGGAAATGCCGTGCCTGCGGCTCGTGGTGCATCGGCTGTTCGGAGATCCGCAGGCCCTTCTCTCCGATTTCCTGGGCGAGCACTGCGTTTTCCGAAGGGTAGACGATGTCGACGCCGCCGGCCATGACGGCCACCGTTCCGGTGCCGAGGCTCGCCAGATGCGCTGCCGTGTCCACGCCCCGGGCGAGGCCGGAGACGACGATGTAACCCGCCTCGCCCAGGTCGGCGGCGAGCCTGCGCGCCATCCGCGTTCCGAGAGAGGAGGCGTTGCGCGCGCCCACGAGCGCGATCATCGGCCGGCGAAGCAGGGAGATGTCTCCCAGGCACGCCAGAAGCGGCGGCGGATCGGAAAGCTGCGCGAGATCGGCGGGATAGTCCGACGTGCCGAACGCTGTCCAGACGACACCGGCCTGCGCCGCCGCCCGCAGTTCACGCGCGACGACGTCGGGCGGACAGGTCGTGTACGTCTCCACGCCCGCGGCGCGGGCAATGCCGGGAAGCGCCTCCAGCGCGGCAGAGGCGCTGCCGTGTTCGTTCATCAGACGGAAGAAGGTGGTGATCCCGACGCGGCGGGAGCGCAAGAGACGGAGCCAGTCCGACAGTTCTTCCTCAGTGAGGGGTGGGGTGAGGTGGGGTGTGGAAGTGGGGTTAACCGCTGCCATCCTGGCTCCGTCCGCTTGCAAAGCCTGTATGCGGCCGAGTCGGTTAAGCGCGGGTAAACACCCGCAGCAGCGCCCAAAGAAAAATCACGGTGCCTGCGAGCATGAGGGGCGCGGCGCCGGGACGGTCGCCGCCCCGGAGGCCGAGACCACGGCGGCGAAGATCGCGCCGAAGAGGAGGTAGAAGAGCAGCATTTCGCCGGCGCGAAGACCCGCGCCGGAAGCGTCCTCGCCCGACAGAAGCGGGGCGACGACGCCCTCGTTCAGGAAGACGAATTCCGAGAAGACGAGGAGGACGGCGGACAGGCCGACGAGGCCGCGTACCGCCGCGCCAGCGTCACGCCGCCGAGCCGCCCACCGTCAGGCCGCCGATCAGCAGCGTCGGCTGGCCCACGCCGACCGGCACCCACTGCC
>CAYTBD010000239.1:0-4453 GCA_964435755.1 uncultured Rhodobacterales bacterium | reverse complement strand
CTGCATCCGCATCACGCCCGGCTTGTCGAGCCCGACCCGGATCGCCCGCCAGCCAAGCGCCGGGTTCGGCTCGTCCTCGCGCTTCATGTAGGGCAGCACCTTGTCCGATCCGATGTCGAGGGTGCGGAACACCACGCGCTTGCCCTGCGCGGCATCCATCACCCGGCCGTAGAGCGCGGCCAGCTCGCCCCGGCGCGGCACCTTGTTGCGCACGAGGAACTGCAATTCGGTCCGGAACAGGCCGACGCCTTCCGCGCCCGATCCGTCGAGCGACGGCAGGTCCGCCATCAGACCGGCATTCATGTGCAACTCGACGACCGATCCGCATTTCGACCGGGCCGGCAGATCGCGGAGCGAGACATAGCGCTTCTGCGCCTCGGCCTGCATCGCCATCTTGTCCCGGAAGGCGCCCACGACCGTGTCGTCGGGCCTCAGGTGCACCAGCCCCTCGTCGCCGTCGACGAGGATGTGGTCGCCGTTGAGCGCCTCGGCCGTGATCCTTTCGGCATGGATCAGGAGCGGGATCGCCCACGCCCGCGCGACGATGGCCGCGTGGCTGCCCACCGATCCCTGCTCGAGCACGATGCCGCGCAGCCGCCGGCCATACTCCAGAAGCTCGCCCGGCCCGATGTTGCGCGCCACGAGGATCGGGTCGGGCGGAAGCTCGGCGCCGGTGTCGTGCCCCTGCCCCGTCAGGATCCGCAGCAGCCGGTTCGACAGGTCGTCGAGGTCGTGCAGCCGGTCCCGCAGGTAGGCGTCGCCCACCTGCTCCATGCGCGCCCGCGCCACCGACTGTTCCTTCTCGACCGCCGCCTCCGCCGAGAGGCCGCGCTCGATGTCCTCCTCCATCCGGCGCATCCAGCTGCGCGAATTGGCGAACATCCTGTAGGCCTCGAAGATCTCGCGCTGCTCGCCGTCCTCGCCATTGCCCGACAGCATCTCGTCGACGGTGAGCCGCAACCGCTCGACCGCCCGGTGCAGCCGCACGGCCTCGGCCTCGGGATCGTCCGCGATCGGGTTGGTCACCACGACCCGCGGCTCGTGCAGCCACACATGGCCTTCCGCCGCGCCCTCCTGACCCGTCGTGCCCCGGAACAGCACCGGCTCGGTATGCCGCGCCCGGAGCGCCGCGCCTTCGCCCACGAAGGCGCCGAGCTCGGTCATCTCGGCCAGCACCATCGCCACGACCTCGAGCGCGTAGACCTCGTCCTCGGAGAACCCGCGCGCGTCCTTCGACTGCACGACGAGCACGCCCAGCTTCTCGCCAAGTCTCTGGATCGGAACGCCGAGAAACGAGGAATAGATCTCCTCGCCCGTCTCCGGCATGTAGCGGAAGCCGCGCTCCTGCGGCGCGTTCGCGGTGTTGATCGGGCGCCCGCGCTTGGCCACGCGGCCGACGAGCCCCTCGCCCATCCGCATCCGCGTGACGTGAACCGCCTCGGCCTTCAGGCCCTCGGTCGCGCAGAGCTCCAGCGTATCGGCGTCACGGAAGAGGTAGATCGAGCAGACCTCGGTCCGCATCGAGGAAGCGATGAGGCGCACGATGTGATCGAGGCGCTGCTGGCCCGCGCCCGCCTCGGCCATGACTTCCCGCAGCCGGCCAAGGAGCTTGCGGCTTTCGCTTTCGGACGGATCAGCCATGCGGTCCCGTGCCTGTCCCCGGTCTCGGCGGCCCTTCAGGAACGCCGAGCCCTTTTAGACCACAGATGAGGAGGAAGAGAAACGGGGAACTGGCCTCATGCGGCCGGCGGACGCGCCATCCACCAGACCGACAGCGGCCGCATGTTCAGGATCGCCCGGCAGCAGGAGCTGCCCCGGTCGAAGGCGGCGGGCGTCTGGAACGCGAGGTTGCGCTTGACGTGCATCTCCGCGTGGAGCGCGCGGCGCAGGGTCTCCGCCTCGTCCGCAAGCCCCCAGCATTCGAGTTGCGCGGCCAGGCTGAAGTTGAACCCCGGCTGGATCTCCGCGGTCTGGAAGCTGGTGTCGTCCTGGTGCGGCAGCGCGCCCAGCGCAGCCTCGGGGACGGCGGCGAGCGATACCGCCCCTTCCCCGCCGCCGGCTTCGAGGAAGTTCAGCCGGTAGATGCTTTTCAGCGCCGCGACGGCGTCGTGCTCCGGCACGATCTCGCCCAGTCCCAGCCGCCGGGCGAGAAACGGCCCGAACAGCTGTTCGATGAAGCACGCCCCCGACAGCGGCCCGCCCGTGTCCACGCGAAACCACTGTCCGTTGAACAGCCTGTCGCGATAGGCCGTCTTCGCCCGCTCCGCCTGCGCCGCCCAGTCGCGTGCGAGCGCCGCCTCGCCCGCCTCGCAGGCCAGCCGCGCCCCCGCCAGCAGCGCCGCGATCCACAGGCCCCCGCAATAGCTCGACGGACCGGTCATCGGGATGTTGTCGAAGGTCTGGTCCGGCGTGCCGTCGTTCTCGATCAGACCGTCGCCGTCCCGGTCGAAGCGCTGGAGGTGTTCGATGGCCGCGCGGACGGCGGGAAACAGCCCGCGCCGCCAGTCCGCGCCCATCGCCCGCCCCTCGCGCCAGATGCAGAGCACAAGATCGCAGTTGAGATCCTTCCAGAGCGTCGCGTCGCGATAGGTGTAGGAATTGGGCGTGACGAAGGGATCCTCCCCCGGCCCGCCCAGATCGTGCGGACAGGAGCCCGCCGGGTTCACGTCGAACAGCGTGCCGTCCCAGCGGTGCCGCCGCTTCTCCCGGTCGTCCGCCAGCGTGAGCCGCGCGAAGTCCTCCGCGACCCCCGCCGCGAGGTCGGGGAAGAAGCGCGCGACCGCCTCGGCCGCGTAGATCCAGAGGTCCATCGTGTTGTAGAGCGCGTAGTCCGGGCATTCGATGATCCCGAAATGCGCCCGCCCGTCCGGCGCCCCCTCCGCCGAGGTCCAGACCGTCAGCCCATCGACGAGGAAGGAACTCTGGTTGATCGCCTCGCCGGCGCGGTGCGGCTGATCGCCAAGTTCCTCCGCGACCGACGCGTGCCACTCCGCGATCGCGCGCTGCCAGTCGTCGGCACGGGACAGCGCATGCGCCGCCAGCGCCGCCCCCGCGCGGCCCTCGCGCCCCCAGTCGTCCGTGTAGGCGCGCAGCCACCGCCGCCCCTGCCCGAACCGGATCGCCGGCAGATCCCAGGCCAGAGCGAAGGTCACCTCCCGGCTTTCCCCCGGCGCGAGCCTGCATCGTGCGGCCACCGCGCCGGCGGGATGGCCGGGCGGCGTCTCGCGGAAGCCGCTCTCGCTCACCCAGCCGGGGCCGAGGTCCGGCGCATCCCCGGTTGCAAGGAACCCTTCCCGGAACTCCGCGCCGTCGCCAGTCCCGTCGAAGCAGACCGTGCGCGACAAGGTCAGGCCCGGCGCCTCTCCCACGGCGATGGCCCACTCGCCCGTGCCTTCCGCGGGACTGTCGCCCGTCCGCCGCCGGTCGAAGACCACCGCCGCGCCGCCGTCGATCTCCGCGCCCCGGTTGACGCACCCCGCCGCCACGCGTCCCGGCCGCGCTTCGTCCGCATCGCCGAACCAGCCGTTGAGGTTGGCGAAGCTGAACGCGAGAGAGACCTCCGCCTCCACCGGCCCCGCGTTCGTCAGCCGCCACCGGAACAGCGCCACCGGCAGCGACGCCGCCGCCCGGTCGCCGGGAATGACGGGCGAGAACGACAGGCACTCGGCCCCGATACCGGCCAGGACCGCGTGCCGGTGCCAGGCGAACGGGAACAGCCCCTCCCATTCCGGCGCCTCCGGTTCGAAATCGAACGCCGAGAGTTCCCCCGTTTCGGGCTCGGGCTGAAGCGCCCGAACGAGCGGTGCCGCGCCTTCGGGCGCCACCCGCAAAAGGAACCCGTTCGCCGGCATCGAGAAGCTGGCCAGCCCGCCCGCCTTGATCGTCCAGCGGCTGAACCGCCCGTCGGAGGCCCGCGTGACGCTGCCCGTCCCGATCCCGCCCAGCGGGACGCCGGTCGCCCCGAGCGGCGGCAGGATCGCGTCGATCTTGGCCCGCGACCGCGGCAGCACATGTCCGGCCGCGCGCGATGTCGCGCTCGCCGGAGCGGTGAAGATGTCGTTGCGCAAGATCCTCGCCTCCCCCTGCCGGATCAAACACCAACGGCAAGCAGGCTGGCAACTCCCCTCAGGCGGCGCGATCCAGCCCGAAGGTGTCGTGGAGCGCCTGCACGGCAAGCTCCATGTACTTGCGGTCGATCAGGACGGAGATCTTGATCTCGGAGGTCGTGATGACCTTGATGTTGATGTTCTCGTCGCGCAGCGCCTTGAACATCTGGGCCGCCACGCCCGCGTGGCTGCGCATCCCGATCCCGACGACCGACACCTTGGCGACCTCGGTATCCGCGACGAGATCCTTGAATCCGATCTCGCCCGTCTCCCGCGCCTCGCTCATCGCGCGCTCGGCCCGCTTCACCTGGTCCACCGGGCAGGAAAAGGTCATGTCGGTGCGCCCC
>CAYTBD010000238.1:0-4490 GCA_964435755.1 uncultured Rhodobacterales bacterium | reverse complement strand
CCGTGATGTTCCTTGGCCTGCGGTTCTGACAAGCCCAAAGACCCTCGGGAAACCACCCGCGCTTCACGCCCTCATCATCCGCCACATCGTACTCGTCTCGTTCAAGCCCGAGGCATCCACCGACCGGATCGCCGCATGGCGCGAGGCGGTGACGGACACGTGCGAGACGAGCGAGGACGTCCTCTCGTTCTCCCTCGGCCGCAACATCGGCAGCGGGCCGAACCACCATGACGCCGCTCTCCTCGCCGATTTGGAGGACATTGACGCCTTCCGGCGCTATGTCGGCAGCGACACGCACAAGGCCTCCGTCGAGGATCACGCACGTGACCGTGGAACATTTCGGTCCGGGGAAGGATTGCGGCCGACCTGTGAGCCAAGCCTCAACTCGCCCGAGCCTTCGCGGGGTTTTCGATGCGCATCAGGATTGCGTAGAGGATCGGCGCGATCGTCAGCGCCGCGATCATGCCCACGCCGAGTCCGTAGGCGATTACGTTGGCCATGTCGTAGAAAAGGACGTCCCGGCCGATGATCAGCGGAAGCAGGCCGAGGATGGTTGTCAGTCCCATCATCAGGACCGCGCGCGACCGGGCCAGCGTGCCCTCGATCACCGCCTCCATCGGATCGGCCGCCTCGGCGCGTGCCTCGTCGATCTTGCCGACGATGAGAATCGCGTAATTCACGACGATCCCGCCCAGCGAAATGAATCCGAGGATCGCCATGAATCCGAACCAGCTTCCGCTTACCAGAAGTCCGCCGACCCCGCCCGCCAGGGCGAGAGGAATCGTAAGCGCGATGATGAGAGGGCGACGCAAAGAGTTGAACTGCCAGACCAGGAGCGCGACGATCGCGGCGAGCGCGTAGGGCACGTAGCCGAAGACCTCCGTGCGGGCATCGGCGGCTTCCTTCGTCTCGCCCGCCCATTCGGCCCGATAGCCGGGCGGCAGCTCTCCGATGTCGTCGAGCCTCGTTTGCAGTTCCTGCTGGAACTCTCCGGCCGTCATCTCGCGGTGCCGGGCCGAGATCGTGACGCTCTGCTCGTGATTGCGCCGGTTGATGCGGCCGAAAAGGCTGACGGTCTCGAAGTCCGCAACCTGAAGCAATGGAACCGACATACCCGTTCGAGCCGAGTTTACCGAGACGGTGCGCAACCGGTCGAGAGCAGAGCGTTCCTCCGGCTCGGCACGCAGGACGATGGGGATGAGGACGTCGCTTTCGTAGAACGGACTTATCGCCTGGCCGTCGAAGAACGAATCGAGCGAGACAGCGATGTCGGCGGTGGTGACGCCGACCCTTCGGGCGCGACTCTGGTCGATCGAAACGACGGCCTTGATGATCCGGTTCTCGGCCGAATTGCGGATGTCGGTCACGGCTGGCATCGTCTGGAGGCCGGTCTCCAGTGTCCGGGCGATTGCGGAGAGACGCGCATAGTCCGGCCCCGTCAGGCGCAATTCGACCAGCCCCGGTTCCACGGTGCCGAGGAACGGCCGGATCAGCCGCGCCCGAGCCTCCGGCTGCTCTGCGATGAAGTAGCGCCGCGCGCGCTGCATGACGTCCTGCGACGCCTCGAAGGACCCGGCCTTCACCACGATGAAGCCGACATGCGGAGCGGGATCCCGTGGCGAAACGGTGAGAAAGAACCGGGGGCCTCCGAAGCCCACGTAGCCCACGCTCCGTTCAACTTCCGGATTGACGTCACTGTCGCCCAACCAGGCGAGCGCCTCGCGCACGACGCGGTCGGTCTCCGCGCTGGAATAGCCTGCGGGAAGGTCGACCTCGATCATCAGATCGCTCCGCTCCGACTGCGGAAAGAACTGTTCCGGCACGAAGCGCAGCGCGTAGCTCCCCGCCCCGACGCAGAGCGCCGCCACGAACAGAACGGCCCATCTCCATCGCAGAAGCCCGGCGAGCAGATTGCGGCCAATCTGCATCGCCCGGCCCTGCCGTCCGCCGTCTGGCTGCGCACCGTCGTTCGCTGCGGGCTTGAGGAAGACCGCGCAGGCCAACGGGACGGCCGTCATGGCGAGCACCCAGGATCCGACCAGGGTGAACGCGATCACGAGACTTAGCGACCGGGTGTATTCGCCGGCCTCATCCGTCGCCAACAGGGGCGGCGTGAAGGCGAGCACTGTCGTGAGCGTCGCGGCGAGCAGCGGCAGCGCAAGCGCCTCGCCCGCCTTCGCCGCTGCCTGCCAACGCTCGCCGCCGCGGGCAATCCGGTGCTCGATGTCTTCTGCGACGGCCACGAAATTCGAAACCAGCATGCCGAGCGATATGATCATGCTGGCGAGCGACACCCGGTGAAGCTCGATCCCTGTCAGCCGCATGAGCACCAGCGTGGCCAGCAGGGTGAGCGGAATCATCAGGCCGACGATGAGCCCGGTTCGCAAGCCGAGGAAGAGCACGACCACCAGAAGGACGATACCCAGCGTCTGATACAGACTGCTCGTCACGTCGCCCACAGCGCGCTCGACGGGCTCCGGTTGATAGGTGGCGCGCGCGATCTCGAACCCGTCCGGGAGCGTGGCGGCAATCTCCTGCGCGCGCTGCCAGAGGCGCGGCCCGAATTCGAGCACGTTTTCGCCCGGCAGCATGGTCACGGCGAGGATTATCGCCTCGCGGCCGTTGAAATAGGCGATCCGCTCGGGCGGTTCCGCCGTGGTCCGCCTCACATCGACGATGTCGCGGAGATAGACGTTCGCGCCTGCGCCCGGGACGGCGATCGGCAGGTTCCGGATCGCGTCGAGGCTCTGGAGATGGCCCAGCGGCTGAACCACGATGCGGCGTCGTTCGGCGTCGATATGGCCGCCCGGCTGGATCACGTTCTGCTCGCGGAGCGCCGTGATGATCGCCTGCGGGGTCAGTTCGAACTCCGCAAGACGGGCGTTCGAGGCTTCGAGATAGATGTGTTCGCGCCGCACACCATGCAGCTCGATCCGGTCCACCCCGCGCACCGCATAGAGGCGTTCGCGCAGGTCTCGCGCCGCCTGCCGCATATCGCCGGCCTCGAACCCGGCTCCGGTCAAGGCCAGCGACACAACCGAGACATCGCCGAAATCGTCGTTCACGAACGGACCAAGCGTGTCCGCCGGAAGGTCGCGTCGCGCGTCGGAGACGCGATTGCGCAAATCCTTCCAGATCGGGTCGAGGTCGTCGTAGCGGGGCAGCAGGTGTACGTGGATCAAGGCCTCCCCGGTCCGCACGGTCGAGACGATGTCCTCGACCTCGGGCATCTGGCTGATGGCTTCTTCCAGCCGCCGCACGATCAGGGCTTCCATCCTCTCGGGCGGCATGCCGGGATGTGCAACGCTGACCACCGCCTCCCGGATGCGGATCTGCGGGTCCTCGCGGCTCGGAAAGTCGATATACGACCAGATCCCGCCGATCGCGACCACGATCAGGGCCAGGATCGTGAGCCGGCTGTTGTCGAGCGCGGCCGCGGTGAGTCCTTTCACTCGACACCACCCGCGTCTTGCGGCGCAGCAGGGGCGTTCTGGCGATCTTCCAGAAGCGTGACCCGCTGTCCGTCGTGGAGGAATTCGACGCCGCTCGCGGCGACGACGTCCCCCGCCGCGAGAGGCCCCGACACCGCGACCATGTCCGCGCGGACGTCTCGGATCTCGATCGGCACGCGGCGAACCCGGCCCTCTTCGGCACTGTAGGCGAACAGGGCCCGCACCGGCCGCCGCTCGCCCGCCACCCCGTCAACCTCGTCGGCGGCGAGAATCGCGGAAGGCGGGACGAGGAACCTATCTGCCTCGACCTGCCCTTCGGAAAGATCGAACGCCACTTCCGCTGTCATGCCGGGCAGCACGCCCTCCGGGTTCTCGAGCTCGATCTCCGCCGGAAAGGCGTTGGCCGCGGTCGCGCGCGGGCCGATGTCGCGAACATGCCCGGGTCGGCCGAAGATCCCGATCGCGGGCAGGTCGATGCGAACCGGATCACCGACCCGGATATCCCGGATCAGGGTTTCGGAAACGAGCACGCGCACCTCGAGCTGACGCGAGTTCTCGATTTCCAGCACAGGTTGGCCAGCCGCAATTTCCTGAAAAGGCTCGACCATGCGGGCCGAGATCCGCCCCTCGAAAGGCGCTTCGATGGTGGTATCGGCCAGATCCCGCTTTGCAAGGTCAAGCTGTCGTTCTGCGCGTTCCACCTCGCTTTGCGCCGTCTCGAACTGCGCCTCGGCGCGCTCGAAACGCGCTTCGCTGACCCACCCCTCGTCCAGCAGCCGCCGCTGGCGCTCGAAATGCTCGCGGCGTTCGCTCAGGGTGGCTTGGGCGTTGGCGAGGTCGGCGCGGGCGGCCTGCACATTCAGGCGATAGGGCTCCGCATCGAGCGTCGCGAGCCTGTCGCCGGCGGCCACGCGGTCGCCGATTTCGACCGCGACGCTCTCGACGGTACCCGCGACGGCGAAGGCCAGCCGGCTCTCCCGGCCCGGAATAACCGCGCCGGCGAGACGGCGCTCGGAGGAGCCCTCGGCGCTCTGGATC
>CAYTBD010000237.1:0-4505 GCA_964435755.1 uncultured Rhodobacterales bacterium | reverse complement strand
CCCGTCCCACAGGCGCCGGTTCAACGCCGCCTATCTCGCCGCGGGGGAGACCGACGCCGACGGACCGCTGATCGACTACCCGCGCGCGTTCCGCGCCCGATGGGAGGCCTTGACCGCCGCCTTCGCCGCGAGCGATCCCGACCCCGCCTTCGACACCTTCGTCGCCGGCGGCGGGCCCCGGCTTCGCGCCTTCGCGACGCATCAGGCGCTCTCCGAGGTCCACGGTCCCTACTGGCCCGAATGGCCCGAGGCCTATCGCGATTGCGCCTCCGAAGAGGTCGCGCGGTTCGCGGCGGAGAACGGCGACGTCCTGCGCTTCCACGCCTGGCTCCAGTACCGCGCGGAGCAGGCGCTCGAGGGCGCCGCCTCCGCCGCGGCGGACATGGCCTTCGGTCTCTATCTCGACATTGCCGTCGGCACCCATCCCCACGGCGCGGAAACCTGGCTCGAGCCCGACAATTTCGCCCGCGGCGTGTCGCTCGGCGCCCCGCCGGACGCCTTCGCCAAGGACGGGCAGGTCTGGGGTCTGGCGCCACTCAACCCCGAAGGTCTGATCCGGTCCGCTTTCCAGCCGGTCGCGGAAATGCTGCGACAGCAGTTCCGGTTCTCGAAACTCGTGCGGATCGACCACATCCTCGGGTTCGACCGCGCGTTCTGGGTGCCCGAGGAAGAGGGCGTGCCCGGCGCCTACGTCGCCATGCCGAAGGACGCGCTTCTCGCCGTCGCGCGGATCGAGGCGGCGCGGGCCGGCGGAACGATCATCGGCGAGGATCTCGGCAACATACCCGAGGGCCTGCACGAGGATCTGGAGGCGTCCGGCATCCTCGGCTGCCGGGTCGTGATGTTCGAGCTCGACCATGACGGACGCCCGCGGACGGCGGGGGACTATCCCGAACACGTGCTCGCCTCCTTCGGCACGCACGACCTTCCGACGTTTCGGGGCTGGCTTCAGGGGCGGGACATCGACGCGAGATCGGAGATCGGAACGACCACCGCGGAGGCCGAAGCGGAGGTCCGCGCACAGCGCGTCGAGGGGACCGCCCGTCTGGACCGCCTGATCGGCGGTGCGGACGCCGAGGCGCTGGAGCGGTTTCTCGCAAAGGTGAAGGCCCGCCTCGTCGCCTTGCAAATCGAGGATATTCTGGACATCAAGGACCAGCCGAACCTGCCCGGGACCGTGACGGAATACCCGAACTGGCGGCGGAGACTGCCGCTCGCGCCCGAGGACTGGGCCGGCGACGAACGGCTTGCCCGCGCCGCGCGCATCATGCGCGAGGCGGGGCGATAGGGAGACAGCGATGGAACGCCTGACGATCGCGACGACACCCATCGAGGGTCAGAAGCCCGGCACATCGGGACTTCGCAAGAAGACGACGGTCTTCATGGGGCCGCACTATCTCGAGAATTTCGTTCAGGCGATCTGGAACGCCATCGGCGGGGTCGGGGGCAAGACGCTCGTTGTCGGAGGTGACGGGCGCTATTTCAACGACCGCGCCGCGCAGGTGATCCTGCGGATGGCCGCGGCGGGCGGCGCGGCGAAGGTGATCGTGGGGCAGGGGGCGCTTCTGTCGACGCCCGCCGCCTCGCACCTGATCCGGAGCCGCAGGGCCGATGGCGGGGTGATCCTGTCGGCGAGCCACAATCCCGGCGGCCACGACGAGGATTTCGGCGTGAAGTACAACACCGCCAACGGAGGCCCGGCGCCGGAGGAAGTGACCGGGCGGATCTTCGAGGCGACGAAGACGCTGAGGGAGTACCACATTCTCGAAGCGCACGACGTCGATCTGTCCTCGCCTGGCGGTCAGCGCCTCGGGGAGATGGAGGTCGAGGTCGTCGATCCCGTCACCGACTATGCCGGGCTGATGGAGCGTCTCTTCGATTTCGGGGCGATCCGCGATCTGTTCGCCTCCGGGTTCACGATGCGCTTCGACGCGATGCACGCCGTGACGGGGCCCTATGCGACGGCGATCCTCGAAGGCGCTCTGGGCGCACCGGCGGGATCGGTCGTGAACGCCGTGCCGAAGCCGGATTTCGGCGGCGGCCACCCCGACCCGAACCCGATCTGGGCGAAACCGCTTCTGGATCTGATGCTTTCCGACCGGGCGCCGGACTTCGGCGCGGCCTCTGACGGAGACGGTGACCGCAACATGATCCTCGGCCGCGGCGTCTACGTGACCCCGTCCGACAGCCTTGCGGTGCTTTCGGCCAACGCGCATCTGGCGCCGGGCTACGCGCAGGGGCTGAAGGGGATCGCACGGTCGATGCCGACCTCCCGCGCCGCGGACCGCGTGGCCGAGAAGATGGGGATCGACTGCTACGAGACGCCGACGGGCTGGAAGTTCTTCGGCAACCTGCTGGATGCCGGGCGCGCCACGATCTGCGGAGAGGAGAGCGCCGGCACCGGCTCGGACCATTTGCGGGAAAAGGACGGGCTCTGGGCGGTGCTCCTGTGGCTGAATATCCTCGCGGTATCAGGAAAGTCCGTCGCGGCGTTGATGTCGGACCACTGGCGCGCCTTCGGGCGGAACTACTACTCCCGCCACGACTACGAGGCGGTCGAGGCCGACCGTGCCGCCGAGATGATGGAGACCCTTCGGGCGAAGCTCCCGGAGCTGCCCGGAAACGCATTCGCCGGCCTCACGGTCGAAACAGCAGACGAATTCGCCTATGATGATCCTGTCGACGGCTCCCATGCGGAGGCGCAGGGCATCCGCGTGACCTTCACCGACGGTGCGCGCATCGTCTTCCGTCTGTCGGGCACGGGAACAGTCGGCGCGACGCTCAGGGTCTACCTCGAACGCTTCGAGGCGGGCCCGAACGGGCTCGACCGGCCGGTGGCGGACGCGCTCGCCCCGGTCGTCGCGGCGGCCACGGAAATCGCGGACATCCGCGGATTCACCGGCCGCGACGCGCCCGACGTCACGACCTGACGACGAAAGGACAGACATGTCATTGAGGGAACGGGCGGGGGCCGACCTGGCCTGCGCAAGGGAATTGGCCGGGTGGTGCCGCTCGGTTCAGACGACATCCGTGAGTGCCTTCGCGGCGGAGCAGGAGATCGCGCGGAAGCTCGGCGCGGAGGTGATCGACGGAACCGCGCGTTTCGGCTTCTGGACGCCCGAGCTTCTCGACAACCGGGTGCCGGACGGCGATGTCTTCCTCGAAGTGCTCGCGCCCGAAGCGCCGCTCGATCTCACCCTGTCGCACCAGGAGATCCGGTTCGAGAAGGCCTATCTTCCCGTCGCGCGCTACGAAGCCTACACCTTCGCGGCGTCGACCGGCTTGAAGGCCGGAACGCGAGGGGAGGTCGGCGACTTCTACGCGCTCGTCTGGCGCGACGCCGAAGGCACGTGGCACCGCATCCTCGACCCGCTCGCGATGTCGCTTCCCTTCGGCGCCTTCGCGCCCGCCGAGCTTTACGACGTCGGCGCGATGCTCGCGGAGCGGGGAGATGCGGGCTATTGGGCACAGTTCGCCGGGCCCGAGCCGCACAGGTTCGAGCCGCCCACGAACATCCTCCAGATCCATGTGCCGACCGCGACCGCCGGGGGGACGATCGCGTCGCTCACCCGGCAGTTCGAGCGCCTCGCCAACCGGGTCGCGAACGGCCTGCCCTACGAGGCGGCCGACCCGCTGTTTCTCGGCTACGACGCCGTGCAGCTTCTTCCCGTTGAACCCACGACCGTCTACGAGACCGGGCCGGATTTCTGGGCCGAGACGCAGGCCGACGACGCGGCGGTGACGGTGTCGCTGACCCGCCCCGACACCACGAACTGGGGCTACGACATCGTCATCGCGGGGATGGGGACGGTGAATCCCGTGCTTCTCGAAACGGGGCGACCCGATGAGCTCGTCGATCTCGCGACAGTCCTGCACACGTTTCCGAAGAAGCCGAAGATGCTGATCCTCGACGTCGTGTTCGGGCATTCGGACAACCAGGGTCTCCGCACGCTCAACTCGCATTTCTTCGCGGGACCGAACATGTACGGGCAGAACCTCGACTACCGGAACCCGGCCGTGCGGGCGATCCTCCTCGAAATGCAGCGGCGCAAGGTCGACTTCGGCGCGGACGGGGTGCGGGTGGACGGCGCGCAGGACTTCAAGTGGTGGGACCCGGCCACGCAGGAGATGGTCCACGACGACGACTACCTCCATTCGATGTCCGCCATCGTGCAGGAGGTCGCGGGGGTCGAGTACACGCCGTGGTTCATATTCGAGGACGGCCGGCCGTGGCCGCAGGAGGATTGGGAACTGTCGTCGGACTACCGCGCCGTGATCAAGGCGCAGCCCGACGTGTTCCAGTGGGGCCCGCTCACCTTCGCGCACAACACGCCGTTCCTCTACACGTTCTGGCTGTCGAAATTCTGGCGGATCCGCGAAATGCTGGAGGTGGGCGCGAACTGGATCTCGGGCACCGCGAACCACGACACGCTCCGCCGCGGCACGCAGGTGAACCCCGAACTCAACATCAACACGCGGCTCGGCGAGACGAAGATGGAGATCCT
>CAYTBD010000236.1:1953-4511 GCA_964435755.1 uncultured Rhodobacterales bacterium | reverse complement strand
ATGATCTTGAGCCGCGAACTGGGCATCCGCGAGGTCGATACGATCAGCGTGAAGAGCTACAACCATCAGGAACAGACCGACCCCCGGGTCATCAAGGCCCCGAACCCCGACCTGATGGGCGAAGACGGCGCGGGCGTCCTCGTCGTCGACGACCTCGTCGACACCGGCAAGACGCTGGAACTCGTCCGCAGGCTCTATCCGAAGGCGCATTTCGCCACCGTCTACGCCAAGCCGATGGGCCGGCCGATGGTCGACACCTTCATCACCGAAGTGAGCCAGGATACCTGGATCTTCTTTCCCTGGGCCATGGCGCTGCAATACGTCGAACCCTACGGCGGGCGCGACTGAGGGGGCGGAGGGGGCTCCGCCCCCGTCGCGCCCTGCGCGACTCCCCCGGAGTATTTGCCCCGAGATGAAGGAGCAGGGCGTGGTCTTTCCCCTCAATCCGTCGATGGCCGCGACCGGGCCGCCCCCCGTCATGGAGGCGCGGCGCTGGCTCGACGGGGTGGTCTTCCCGCCCCACCGCCCGCTGATCAACGTGAGCCAGGCCGCGCCGGTCGAACCGCCGCCCGAGGCGATGCGGCGGGCCATCGCGGAGGCGGCGCTCTCGGACCCCGGCGCGCATCTCTACGGACCGGTGCTGGGGCTGCCGGAGTTGCGGGCGGAGCTGGCGGCGCGCTGGTCCGCCGACTACGGTGGCGAGATCGCCGGGGGTCAGGTCGCGATCACCTCGGGCTGCAACCAGGCGTTCTGCGCGGCCCTGGCGACGCTGGCCGGTGCGGGAGATGAAGTTCTTCTGCCAACGCCCTGGTATTTCAATCACAAGATGTGGCTCGACATGGCCGGCGTGCGCACCGTGCCGCTGCCGGCGGGCGCCGGGCTTCTGCCCGATCCGGCGGAGGCGGAGCGGCGGATCACCGACCGCACCCGCGCGATCGTTCTGGTCACGCCGAACAACCCGGGCGGGGTGGAATACCCCGCCGGTCTGGTCCGCGCCTTCCGCGATCTCGCCCGCCTTCGCGGCATCGCTCTCGTCATCGACGAGACCTACCGCGATTTCGACAGCCGCGCCGGCGCCCCGCACGACCTGTTCGCCGACCCCGACTGGCACGAGGTGCTGATCCATCTCTATTCCTTCTCGAAGGCCTACCGGCTCACCGGTCATCGCGTGGGCGCGATGGTGGCGGGCGCGGACCGGCTCGCGGAGGTGGAGAAGGTCCTCGACACGGTGACGATCTGCCCCAACCAGCTCGGCCAGCGGGCGGCGCTCTGGGGCATGCGGCACCTGTCGCAATGGCTTGCCGGCGAGCGCGCCGAGATCCTCGACCGCCGGGCGGCGATGGCGGCGGGCGTCGCCCGCCTCGACGGCTGGCGGCTTCTGGGCTGCGGGGCGTATTTCGCCTATGTCGCGCATCCCTTCGCCCTGCCCTCCGACGCGCTGGCGAAGCGGCTGGTGTCCGAGGCGGGGCTGCTGATGCTGCCGGGGACGATGTTCATGCCCGGCGACAGCGCGGAGGGGCGCGGCCAGCTGCGGATCGCCTTCGCCAACGTGGACCGCGCCGGAATCGATCAGCTTTTCGAGAGGCTGGCGGCGGTCCGGCTGTGAGGCTTGCGGGCCCCCGGCCCCTCGCATAGACAGGGCCGACCGAACGCGCAGGAGAGCGACAGACCATGGCCAAAGGCGGGGCTTCCAGATTCTTCGTGTGGGTGATCCTGCTTCTTCTGATCGTCGGGCTCGCGGGCTTCGGCGCCACCAACTTCGGCGGCGGCATCCGGTCGGTGGGAACGGTCGGCGACACCGAGATCGACCTCGACCGCTACGCGCGCGAGCTTCAGCAGGAACTCCGCGCGCTCTCCGCGCAGACCGGCCGCAGCGTCACGCTCACCGAGGCGCAGGGCATGGGCGTGCCGCAGGCGGTGCTGTCGCGGATGGTGCGTCTCACCGCGCTCGAGGACGAAGCCGCCGAGCTCGGGATCTCGGTGGGCGACGAGGTCGTGAGCGAACAGGTTCTCGAGATTTCGGCGTTCCAGGGCGTCGACGGGGAGTTCGACCGGGAGGCCTACCGCTTCGTTCTGGAACAGACCGGCCTGTCGGTCGCCGAGTTCGAGGAGCGCGTCCGGGTCGAGACCGCGGCGAGCATCGTGCAGAACGCGGTGGCCTCGGGCACGGTGTTCCCGCCCGCCTATACCGACACGATCTACGCCTACGCGCGCGAGGCGCGGGACGCGACATGGGCACGGCTGTCGCCGGACGATCTGCGGGGCGGGATTCCCGAGCCCACGGAGGCCCAGCTCGCCGCCTTCCACGAGGAGAACGCCGAGCGCTTCACCCTGCCCGAGACCCGGGCCATCACCTACGCCTGGGTGACGCCGGACATGCTGCTCGACACGATCGAGCCGGACGAGGAGGCGCTGCGGGCGATCTACGAGGACCGGATCGACGACTACGTCCAGCCGGAGCGGCGGCTGGTGGAGCGGCTCGTCTTCTCGACCGAGGCCGCGGCGGCCCGCGCGCTCGACCGGATCCTCGACGGCGAAATCACCTTCGACGCGCTGGT
>CAYTBD010000236.1:0-1943 GCA_964435755.1 uncultured Rhodobacterales bacterium | reverse complement strand
AGGCGCGCGGACTGACGCTCGAGGACATCGATCTCGGCGATGTCGCCCGCGACGAGCTGGGCGAGGCGGGCGGTGCCGTCTTCGCCACGGAGGAGCCCGGCATCGTCGGCCCGGCGCCGAGCGCGCTCGGCCCCGCCCTGTTTCGCGTCATCGCGATCCTCGCGCCGCGCGACATCCCCTTCGAGGAGGCGCGCGAGGAGCTTCTCCCCGAGGTGCAGGCCGACCGCGCCCGGCGGATCATCCAGAACAGCATCGAGGACTACGACGACCTGCTCGCCGGCGGCGCGACCCTCGAGGATCTCGCGGCGGAGACGGAGATGGAGCTGGGCCGGATCGAGTGGAACCCGGAGGTCTCCGAAGGCATCGCCGCCTACCAGGACTTCCGCGACGCGGCCGCCGCGGCGGAGGAAGGCGACTTTCCCGAGATCCTCGAGATCGAGGAAGGCGGCGTCTTCGCGCTGCGCGTCGACGAGGTGCGTCCGCCCCGGCTGCCGCCGCTGGACGCGGTCCGGGACGAGGTGGCGGAGGCCTGGCGCGAGCAGGCGATCGCGGACCGGCTGACCGAACAGGCCGAGGCGCTGGCCGAGGAGGTCCGCCAGGGGCGCGAGATGGCCTCGCTCCCGGCCGAGTTCGGCACCGACCGCGACCTCACGCGCGAAGCCTTCATCGAGGGGACGCCGGAGGCGTTCGTGCCCGCGCTCTTCGAGATGGAGCCCGGCGAGATCCGGGTCGTCTCCGACGCGACCGGCGCGTGGATCGTGCGTCTCGACGCGGTGACGCCGGCCGATCAGGACTCCGCGGAGGCGCAGGCGCTGAAGCCGCTCTTCGCCCAGCAGGCGGCGCAGGGCGCGGCGGACGACGTGCTCGATGCCTTCACGCGCGCGCTCACGCTCGAGAAGGGCATCGAGATCAACCAGTCCGCCATCAACGCGGTTCACGCGCAGTTCCCCTGATGGCGCTCCAGCCCGCCCTCGACGCCTTCGCCGCCGGCTACGAGGACGGCCGGAACCAGATCGTCTGGACCCGGCTCGCGGCCGATCTCGACACCGCCGTGTCGCTGATGCTGAAGCTGACCGAGGCGCGGGCGGATTCGTTCATGCTCGAATCGGTGACGGGCGGCGAGGTGCGCGGGCGCTACTCGATCATCGGGATGAAGCCCGATCTGGTCTGGGAGTGCCGGGGCGAGACCAGCCGGATCAACCGGGAGGCGCGGTTCGACCGCGACGCGTTCACAGAACTCGAAGGGCCACCGCTCGACACGCTGCGGGCGCTGATCGCGGAGTGCCGGATCGACCTGCCCGAGGACATGCCGGCGGCGTCGGCGGGCCTCTTCGGCTATCTCGGCTACGACATGATCCGGCTGGTGGAGCGGCTGCCGGACGTGAACCCCGACCCTCTGGGCCTGCCCGACGCGGTGCTGCTGCGGCCCTCCGTCGTCGCGGTGCTCGACGGGGTGAAGGGCGAGGTGACGGTGGTGTCGCCGGCCTGGGCGGGATCGGGCCTGTCGGCGCGGGCGGCCTATGCGCAGGCGGCGGAACGGGTGATGGACGCGGTGCGCGACCTCGAACGCGCGGTGCCGGGCGAAGGCCGCGGGCTGGGAGAGGCGGCCCCGATCGCCGAGCCGGTGTCGAACGTCGCGAAGGCCGACTACCTCGCCGCCGTCGAGACCGCGAAGGAGTACATCCGCGCGGGCGACATCTTCCAGGTCGTGCCCTCGCAGCGGTGGGCGCAGCGGTTCGAGCTTCCGCCCTTCGCGCTTTATCGTTCTCTCAGAAGGACCAACCCGTCGCCCTTCATGTTCTACTTCAACTTCGGCAGCTTTCAGGTGATCGGCGCCTCGCCGGAAATCCTCGTCCGCGTCTTCGAGGGCGAGGTCACGATCCGCCCCATCGCGGGGACGCGGCCGCGCGGGGCGACGCCCGAGGAGGACAAGGCGCTCGAAG
>CAYTBD010000235.1:0-4512 GCA_964435755.1 uncultured Rhodobacterales bacterium | reverse complement strand
TCCGCCGCTTTCCCGCCACCGAAACGTTCGGACGCCGGTAGAGGATGTCGCGCATCTGGCGGCCGTAGGTCAGCACGGGGATCTGGCTGGTCATCGGATCCTGGAAGACGACCGAGATCTCTTCGCCGCGCGTGGCGCGCAGCTGCGGCTCGCTCGCGCGAAGCAGGTCGCGGTCCCCGAACCGGACTTCTCCCCCCACGACCTCGGCGTTCTTGGCCAGAAGCCCGAGAAGCGCCCAAAGCACGGTCGATTTCCCCGACCCGCTTTCGCCGACGATGCCCACGATGCGCTTCTTGCGGATCGGAAAGGAGACGTCTCGCAGCGCCTTGACCCGGCCGCGCGGTGTGCGGAAATCGACCGACAGGTTGCGGATGTCCAGCAGCGTCTCGGACCCAGCGATCGCGTCCTTTGGCATCTCAGCGTCCTTTTCCCATGCGCGGATCGAAGATGTCGCGCAGCGCTTCCCCGAGGAAAGTGAAGCCCAGCGTCGTCAGGATCAGCGGTATGCCTCCGGCGATCACCATCCACGGCGCATCGCGGATCACGAGATAGCCTTCGTTCAGGATCGTGCCCCAGCTTGCCGTTGGCGGCAGCACGCCCAGCCCGAGGAAGCTCAGCCCCGCCTCGACGGTGACCACGACGGGCACGTCCATCGCGGCGAGTATCAGCAGCGGCCCCACCACGTTGGGCATGACGTGGTGCAGCAGCATGCGCGGCATGCTGGCGCCCAGAGACCTTTCGGCGAGGATGAAATCGGTGTTGCGCAGGGTCAGCGTGGCGGTGCGCGCGACGCGGGCATATTGCGGGATGGACGTGATGATGACGATGGCCAGCACCATGCCGAGGCTGGGGCCCGTCAATGCCACGGTGGCCAGCGCCAGGACGATCGTCGGAAAGGCGCGCACGGTGTCGAAGAGCAGCAACAGAAGGTTGTCGAGCCAGCGCGGCCCGAACCCGGCGATCATGCCCAGGATCAAGCCCGAGACGAGGGCGACTGACACCCCGATCGCGGCGATCTTCAGCGCAACGCGTCCGCCATAGAGGATGCGGGAGAGCGTATCGCGGCCCAGCTGGTCGGTGCCGGCCGGATGCTCCCAGGTCGGGCCGGACAGCCGCGATGGCACGTCCAGCGCATTGGGGTCGTAAGGGGCCAGCCAGGGCGCGAAGATGGCGCTGGCGAAGAACAGCGTGACAAGGATGAGCCCGGTCAGCCCCTGCCAGTTGGTCAGGAACATGCGCAGCTTTTCGCGGCGCTCGCGGGCGGCGGATTCGCGGAACTCGGCGTCGGACACGTAATCGGGCAGGCCCGATGCATCGACGGCAGGGATACCGGTCTCGATTTCAGAGCGATTCACGGACACGGGGATCATACCAGGCTATGAGGATGTCGGACATCAGGACGACGAGGATGTAGAGGCCGGTGGCCACCAGCACCGCGCCCTGCACGATCGGGAAGTTGCGCGCCATGACGGCGTCGAAAATCAGTTTGCCGATACCGGGCCGGGCGAAGATGATCTCGGCGAAGACGGTCGACGAGATCAGGCCGCCGAAGCCCATGCCGATCAGCGTGATCGTGGGCAGGATCGCCACACGCAGCGCGTAGCCGAAGATCACCCGCCTCGGGCGCAGGCCGAAGGCACGGGCCGACCGGATGTAGTTTTCGCCCATCACCTCGAGCATGGAGGCCCGCACCATGCGGGCGAGGTAGCCGACCCAGCTCAGTCCGATGGCGAAGGCGGGCAGCACGAGATGGGTCAGCTGATCGCCGAGATCGCCCGGGTCTCCCGCGCCGATGGCCGGCAGCCAGCGCAGGTGGACGGCGAAGATGAGCAGCGCCCAGATCGAGACGAGAAAGGACGGTACCGCGATCGTGCCCACCGACAGCACGCCGGTCACCCGATCGAGCCAGCTGTTGGGCTTGACCGCGGCAAGGCAGCCGAGCGGGATGCCCAGCAGCATCGCCCATCCCATGCCGGTGCAGACCAGCGCGAGTGTGAAGCCGATCCGTTCCATGACGATCGCCGTCACGGGCCGGTCGGAGAAGACGTCCAGCCCCAGATCGCCTCTCATGGCATTGCCGATGTAGATCAGGAACTGCCGCCAGACCGGCTCGTCCAGGTGCATCTTCTCCGCGTATCGGGCGATGGCCTCCGGCGTGGCGCGCGGCCCCAGCGCGATCGTCGCCGGATCCCCCGGAATGAGATGCAGCAGCGAAAACAGCACCAGCACGACGAGGCAGATCACCCCCGCCGACAATCCCAGACGCTTTGTCAGGTAGTAGAGCACATGCGTCCTCATCTCGACCGGATGTTCGGTGTCCCGGCCCGCGTCGCACAAGGCGGCATGCGCGGGCCGGGCGGAGTTCGGGCGCGGTCAGGTCCGGCTGAACCTGCGGTAGTCCAGTTCACCGGAGGGCGCGGCGTTCACCACCACGTCCGTTCTGTGCACGAAGGCTTCGGGTTCATGGTTGATCCACACATAGGCGCCGGTGTTCTCCATGATCTCCTGCATGCGCAGATAGATGTCGTGGCGCTTTTGCGGGTCGGTCTCATCGATGCCTTCCTGATACAGACGATCGAATTCCGCGTCCGTCCAGCGCTCCCAGTTCCAGACCCCGACCTGATCCGAAGTGAACCACTGCGTGGCCTCATAGGGATCCGGGGTCGTGCCGAACCGCATCAGCCAAAGTTCCAGGTCCTGCCAGGTGTCGCCCTTGCTTTCCTGGCCCATCTCCCAGAACGGGCCACCGTCGAGCGGCAGCACGGCCACGGTGATCCCTACCTGCATCAGGTTCGCCTGAATGATCTGCGCCGCCAGCATCCGTTCCTGGTTGTTGAGCGTCCGCAGGGTGAGCTGCAGCCCGGACGCTCCGGCCTCGGCCAGAAGCGCGCGCGCCTTGTCGGGGTCGTAGCTGTAGCCGGCGCTCTCGCGCTGGCCGGTCAGGCCCGGGCAGATGATGCCATGGGACTTGGCCGTGGTGCCCGAATAGGCGCCCTGAAGGATCGTGTCCACGTCCACGGCATGCTGGATCGCCTGGCGCACGCGAATGTCCTGCAGCTTGGGATGTTCGGTGTTCATGCCCATCCACATGTATTGCAACTGGCCCGCGACCGCGATCCCGGTGCCCTCGGGCATGTCCTTGGTATATCGGGCCAGCGTGTCGGCGCCGACTTCCGTGCAGTCCAGCTCGCCCGCCTCGAACGCCAGTTCCGCCGCCTTCACTTCGGTGATGACATTGCATTCGATCCGGTCGAAAGCCGGTTTCGGCCCGGTCCAGTCGGGGTTGGCGCTGAACACCGCGCGCTGGCCCGGCGTCGCCTCGTAGGTGTAGGGGCCGCAAACCGCCGGGAAGCGGGTGGTGAACTTGCCGTCGGCATCCGCCATGGCCTTTTCGCTCAGGACCGCGCCCGGGCCGTGGCAAAGCGTGATCATGATGAACGGCGCGAAGGGCTTGTTCAGGACGATGGTGCCGGTGCGATCGCCCGTGACGTCGACGCGGTCGAGCGCGTCGAAATACCCCGACCAGTCGCTGTCCTTCATCCGCTCGTAGGAAAACTTGACGTCCGAAGCCATGACAGGGCCGTAGCCGTTCGACCAGACCAGCCCTTCGGCCAGTTCGAAATCGATGTTGGTGGCGTCGCGCTGTTCCAGCTTGGTGACGAAGTAGGTCGGCTCCCAGGTGAACGTCTCGCCGTCGCGCGCATATTGCGCAAGGAACGGCAGACATTGCTTCTGCGCCTCGATCTCCGTGCCTCCAGTCATGAACCCCGGGTCGAGCACGTCATTGTCGCCGTCGATCCGCAGGCGCAGCGTGCCGCCCGCCTGGGCGAATGCCGCCGTTGACCAGCCCGGCACGAGGCCCATCGCCCCGAGCGCCGCCGTGGTGCCGAGAAACCCCCGGCGGGTCGTTGTCTGTTTCATTCCCGTGTCCTCCCTAGACAGCTTTAGGCCGAAGCATGACATGATGAAGCGCTTCGGCATAGTTCGCTCACCTGCGTGAGCTGACGTGGGTGGCGCGTCAGGTCGCTTACAGGTGGTCGCGCCTGATGCGCTCGTTCCAGTGCGTTTCCAAAACCAGCGCATCGCCCTCCCACGCACGCAGTTCCGCGGTGATGATGAAGTCAGCGGCATCGGCGCGCAGCGTGGTCCGGGTCTCGGAGCGCACCGACCAGTCGCCCCTGCTCAAGCCATACTGCCATTCGGTCCGCCCCCAGGCCGAGGTCACTTGGTCGAGAGCCACGCCGTAGGTCTCATAGCCCTGCTTGTGCAGGGTGAGGTCATTCGTCAGCAGTCGCGTGATCCCGGTGCCGTCGGCGATCTGCATCTGCATCTCGCCGCGCGCAGCGTCCTCAACGATGCGGAACCAGGTCTCGGGTTCGGCGATCTGTTCGGTCGGAGGCGGCGGACCCGCCACCGGCGCATCGAATTCGCCGAGCGTCTCGTCCAGAGGAGACGGCTGGCGGAGCGGCAACTCCAATGCACTGCCCGCGGTGTCGATGCTCAGCGTCACGG
>CAYTBD010000234.1:0-4550 GCA_964435755.1 uncultured Rhodobacterales bacterium | reverse complement strand
TCATTTCCTCGGCGACGTCGAAGTCGGCGATGACGCCGTCGCGCATCGGCCGGATCGCCTGGATCGATCCGGGCGTGCGGCCGAGCATGAGCTTGGCGTCCTCGCCCACGGCGAGAACCTGCTTCTTGCCGTCCTTGACGTGATAGGCCACGACCGAGGGCTCGTTGAGGATCACGCCCCGGCCCTTGACGTAGACCAGCGTGTTCGCCGTTCCGAGGTCGATCGCCATGTCGGATGAAAACAAGCCGCCGAGGCCAAACATCTGCGTAATCCCGCTTTCGAAATCCTGCCCGCGCCCGAGTCTTTCCGCCCGGACGCTCGCCTTATAGGGCTGGCGCGGTTAACGCGAAAGGTCCGGATGCAAAAAAGCCACGCCGCGTGGCGCGAAGGCGGCATGTCGCCTCCCGGAGCGGTCGCGGCGGTGGAACGCCAGCCCGTCATGAGGCAGGGGCGACGGGTAAGCGAGGCCGGCCGGCTTCCGCGCACTATCTCAGCCGCGGCGGCCGGTCCGGGTCCATCCCCGGCGCCGCCGGAGCGGGCGCGGCCCCCGGCTGGGGCAGATCGAACCTGAGACCGACCCGGGCGAGCCGCGCCGTCACCGGATCGCTCGCGCGGAAGAAGGCCACGTCGAGTTCGCCCGCCTCCACGCCGGAGAAGGTGAGCGCCTCGCCCGCCGCGCGCGCGAGGCCGGGCTCGGCGCCCGGCAGGGCGTCGACGAAGGCGAGGAGATGTCCCTCGCGCCCGTCGTCGTAGGCGACCGCCGCGAGCCAGGCGTGCCGGGCCAGCCCCTGGGCGGAGGCGAGCTTGGCGTCGAGCGCCGTCAGCAGGACGTCCGGCAGGCCGGTGGGCGGGGAGAGCCGGCTCGGGCGCGCCTCGTCCTCCGACGGGCGCGCCGTCAGCGTCTCCGCCAGCCACGCCACCGCCTCGGGAGGCATCAGGAAGGCCGAGGGCGCGACTTCGGGGTTGAGCGCGAGGCCCAGGCCTTGCCCGGCCAGCATCGCGGCCATCGCGCGACCCGAGAGCGCGGCATAGGGCGAGATCCGCCCGGTGAAGGCCGCAAGCCGCTCCTCGGTGTCGAAGGCGAGGACGAAGGACGCGCCCTCGACCTCGAAAACCTCGGGCGTCACGGCGTCGCCTTCGGCTTCGGCGGCGAGAAGCAGCAGGAGCTCGGCCCCGGCGAGCCGGTCGAAGAAGCGAAGCCGCGCCGCGTCGTCGCCGGGTGCGGCCTCCATCGCCCGATGGGCGGCGTCGAGCGGGGTTTCAGCCATCGAGCACCTCGCGGACCCGGGATCTGAGGACCGGAAGGAGGTCGCTCTCGAACCACGGGTTCTTCCTCAGCCACGCCGTATTCCGCCAGGACGGATGCGGCAAGGGAAAGACCGTGGGCGCATGGTCGCGCCAGGCCGCCACGGTCTCGGTCACTCCGCCCCGCCCGCCGAGGTGCCACTTCTGCGCGTAGCCGCCGACGAGGATCGTCAGGGCGACGTCGGGAAGCGCGGCCATGACCTCGGCACGCCATGTCCGGGCGCAGAGCGGCGGTGGCGGCAGATCGGAACCCTTCGCGTCGTAGCCCGGAAAGCAGAAGGCCATCGGCACGATCGCGACGCGCGCGCGGTCGTAGAAGTACGCCTCCGTCAGGCCGAGCCAGCTCCGCAGCCGGTCGCCCGAGGGATCGGCGAACGGACGGCCGGCCTCGTGAACGCGCAGCCCCGGCGCCTGCCCGGCGATCAGGATGCGCGCGCCGGGCCGGAACCACGGCACGGGGCGCGGCGCATGCGCGGTTGCCGTCGCGCCGAAGCGCTCGGCGCAGAGGGTGCAGGCGGAAATCCGCCGGCTGAGATCGCTGGGTCGGGTCACGCACGCGATGTAATCGCGCACGCGGGCAGGCGCAAATCGGGCCCTGGTGGGGCGTCTCGCGCAGGTTTCGCGGGCGCGCGCCGGTCTCGCGCAACACATCGCGGCGCCGCGTGCCTCCACCACGATTGAGAGATTGAAGCGAACCAGCATGTTAGGGCATAGTTCGTGAAAAAGCGGATGAAAGAGCTCATCCTTAATGCTACCCGTTTAAGCGGGGGCTCGATGCGAGGCAGAACGGGCAGATGCTCGAGTTCCGAGAGGTCAGCAAGTCCTTCTGGACGGGCCAGCGGCGCAAGGTGATTCTTGACCGCGCGTCGATGCGCGTGGAGCCGGGGAATTCACTCGGGATTCTCGCGCCGAACGGCACCGGCAAGACCACGGTCATCAACATGATGGCGGGAATCGAGAAACCCGACGAGGGCGAGATCCGGCGGGACTGCCGCGTCTCGTTCCCGCTGGGATTCATGGGCGGGATCGTCCCGCGCCTGACGGGCCGGGAGAACGCCCGCTACATCGCCCGGCTCTACGGGCTCGACCCCGACTATCTCGAGGCGTTCTGCCGCTGGCTCTGCAATCTCGAGGAATACTTCGAGATGCCCGTCGGCACCTACAGCCAGGGCATGCGGGGGCGGCTGTCTCTCGCGCTCCTCCTCGCGCTGGATTTCGACATCTACCTGATCGACGAGGGGATGCCGGCCTCGACGGACGTGGAGTTCAATCAGAAGGCCGGCACGATCCTGCGCCAGCGCCTCGAGACGGCGACGGTGATCGTCGTCTCGCACCAGCCCGAGACTCTCGAGAAATTCTGCCGCAGCGCCGCCGTGCTCCGCCATGGCAAGCTCCACCTGTTCGACACACTGGAAGAAGCGAAACAGCTCTATGACTACGAACCCCAAGGCTAGGAAGTTTCGCATCCGGAAACCGGGGGAGACCTCGGTCCCGTCGCCGCGGTTGCCGAACCCGCAGCCCGGCCCCCGCACCGACGACGGTTTCGGCGACGCGGCCTACCCGACGGCGCGCCCCCCGCAGCCGGCCGCTCCCGCCGGCGACGCGGCGCCGCCGAAACAGGCGGCGGCGGCGACGGCTGCGGCGGACACCCCCGTGGAGGAAATGACGGGACGGCAGCTCCGCATCGCCCGCAGGCTCGCGCATTACCACAACCTGCAGCCCAGGGACGACGCCGACGCGGTCCGCCTTTTGCGCGAGAAGGGGATCGATCCGCTCGACCGGTCCAACCTGCTCAAACTCGTCGCGCCCGAACAGGCGGCCGAGCGTACCCCCGCCCTGCCCCAGACGGTGCCGCAGCCCGACCGCAGGCTTCCCGCCCATCCGAAACCCGCGGCCCCTGTCGGCCATGCCGCCGAGATCGCGGCGATTCAGCGCGACATCGCCCGCCGCCGCCGGCGCAGGCTCGGATGGCTGGGCGCGCGGCTCGCGCTTTTCGTGCTGCTGCCGACGATGATCGCGGGCTTCTATTTCTACAACGTCGCGACGCCGATGTACGCCACGAAGTCGGAATTCGTCATCCAGCAGGCCGACCAGCCCTCCGGCGGCGGGCTGGGCGGCATGCTCGCGGGCACCGGCATGGCGACGAGCCAGGATTCGATCACCGTGCAGAGCTATCACGGGAATCGATGCTGCGGCTCGAGGAGGATCTCGGATACAAGGCGCATTTCAGCCGGCCCGTGATCGACCCGCTCCAGCGGCTCGACCCCGACGCCAGCAACGAGGAAGCGTATCGGCACTACGCCGATCACGTGAAGATCGGCTACGATCCGACCGAGGGCATCGTGAAGATGGAGGTGATCGCCGCCGATCCCGAGACGAGCGCCGCCTTCTCGCGGGCGCTGATCGGATATGCGGAAGAACAGGTCGACAACCTGAGCCTGCGCCTCCGGGAGGACCAGATGCAGGGCGCGACCGAGAGTTTCCGGGAGGCAGAGGCGAAGATGGAGGCGTCGCAGGCGCGCATCCTCGACCTTCAGGAAAAGCTCGGCGTGCTCGACCCGGCGTCGGAAAGCGCCTCGGTCATGCAGCAGATCGCCGGGTTCGAGGTCCAGCTCGCCGAAAAGCGGCTCCAGCTCCAGCAGCTTCTCGACAACCCCTCGCCGAACCAGGCGCGCGTGCAGGGGATGGAAGGCGATATCGCGCGGCTCCGGAGCCTAATCGACCAACTCCGCGCGCCGCTCACCGAAAACGGCGGGGAGAGCACCTCGCTCGCACGGATCGGCGCGGAGCTCCGGATGGCCGAAGTCGACCTCGAGACCCGGACGCTGATGATGCAGGAGGCGCTGCAACAGCTCGAAGCGGCGCGGGTGGAGGCGAACCGCCAGGTGCGGTATCTTTCCACCGGCGTCAATCCGATCCCGCCGGACGAGGCGACCTATCCGCGGGCGTTCGAGAACACGCTGCTGACGTTCTTCGTGTTCTCCGGGATCTACCTGCTTCTCTCTCTCACCGCGTCGATCCTCAGGGAACAGGTCTCGGGATGAGACGGGGCGCGGGCCCTAGCCGAGCAGCCCGCGCCGCACGAGGTTCAGGCCCGCCACGATCAGCACGGACAGCACGACCCGGCGGAAGACCTGCTGGTCGAGCCTGTCCTGCACCCTGAAGCCGACCCACATGCCGAGGAGCGCGGGCACGATCATCAGCGCCGAGAACGGCGCCGTGCCCGGATTGAGCACACCCGAGGC
>CAYTBD010000233.1:0-4557 GCA_964435755.1 uncultured Rhodobacterales bacterium | reverse complement strand
CCCGAGGATATTTCCGGACAGATGGAGGCGCCGCCGTCAGGCGGCGTGCAGCGACATCCACCGCCCGATCAGGTCGCGCTGGAGCCTCCGCGAGCGGCCGGCCCAGCCGCGCGCGCCCTCGGGACGTTCCCGCTGCTCCGGCGGGATCGCGTCGCGGCGCGCCACGTCGGCGGTCAGGATCGCGAAGGCGAGTGTCCGCCCCCCCGCCGGGATGTACCCCGCGAGCGCGCTCACGAAATTCAGCGTTCCGGTCTTCGCGCGAACCGTCTTGCCGTCGTCGGTGACGCGCACCTCTTCGAGGAGCGGCTCGAGCCGCCGCGTGCCCGCGAGCATGCGCACGAGATCCCGTGCGGTGATCGCGTTCCCGTAGCCGAGCCCGGAATGGTCGATCAGCGCGGGGCGATGAAGCCCGTAGCGCGCCGCCAGCCAGCCGTTCATCCGGGCCGCCGACGCCGCGAGATCGGCGGGTGGCGGCCCCAGAGCCCCGCTCGCCGTCAGCCCCACGACCTCGGCCGTGAGATTGGTCGAATAGTCGAGCATGTCCCGAAGCATCGTCTCGAGCGGTGCGCTGCGCCATTCGGCAAGCACGGTGCCGCCGGCGCCCGATCCCGCACCGCCGTCCCGCAGCACGATCCCGTGCGACCGCGCGAGCGTGCGGAACACCTCGCCCGCATAGGACGTGGGGCGCCGCACCGGCAGCCACCGCGCACCCTCGCTCCCCAATGCGCGGCGCGCCGGCGTCCTGCGGTCCACCACCTCCATCCGCGCCACCTGGACGCCCGGCCGGAAGCGCAGCGCCCGCGCCTCCATCGTGATGTCATAGCCCGAGGAGGCCCGCTTCCATTCGAAGTGGACGCGGTTGTAGTTCAGGTTGAGCGCCCCGATCGTGGGATTGTAGCCGACGTGATCGGGCTGGTCGGGATCGATCCACGGCACCTCCGGCAGCGCGGCCGCATCGACGCGGAACGTCCCCGCGACCTCCCGGACGCCGGCGGCCTTGAGATCCGCCGCGAGCTGGCCCAGCGCATCGGTGTCGAGTGTCGGATCGCCGCTGCCCTGCAGGACGAGGTCGCCGTCGATCCGCCCGTTCACGACGGGACCGGTCGCGACGAGACGGGTGGCGAAGCGGTGCTCCCGCCCCAGCGTCTCGAGCGCGAAGAGCGCCGTCGGCGCCTTGTTCACGCTGGCCGGCGGCATCGGATAGATCGGACTGAGCGCCTCGAGAACCTCACCGGTCTCCGCATCCGCCACCGCGAAGGTGACCTTTCCGCCAAGCCGCGCCGCCTCGATCAGCGCCCGCGCCGCGGCGGGCTCCCGCGACGGGCGCGGCGGTGGGCGCAGCGACGTCGCCGGTGCCCCGGCAAAGGCCGCGGAGGCACCGCCCGCCAACAGTTGCGAAAGTACGACCCGCCGCGTGATCCTGCCCGTCATGGCGCGGAGTAAACCCGAGCCCCCCGCGGGGGACAAGCCCGCATGCTGTCGTTGACCCCGATGTGACCGGGCCCTACTGCTCCGGCAACACATGCTTCGCGCCGCGCTTCTCATGATCCTCGCCATGTCCCTGATCCCGCTCGGGGATGCGGCGGGAAAGCTGCTGACCACGGCGCACGGCGCGTCGCCCGTCTTCGTCGCCTGGAGCCGGTTCGCGATCGGCGCGCTCCTCCTCGTGCCGTTCCTCGCGCGGCGCCACTACGACGCCCGCGCCCTGATCGATGGCCGCGCCGTGTTCCGGGGCCTTCTTATCGTCGGCGGCATCGTGTCGATTCTCACCGCGCTGCGGACCGAGCCGCTTCCGAACGTCTTCGGCGCCTTCTTCGCGGGTCCGATCCTGTCCTTCGTCCTTTCGGCGCTGCTGCTTCGGGAACCGGTGCGGGCCGCGCAGGTCGCGCTGCTCGCCCTTGGCTTCCTCGGCGTTCTCCTCGTGGTGAAGCCCGGCTTCGGCATGACGTCCGGCCTCGGGTTCGCCGTGCTCGCCGGAGCGTTCTACGGCAGCTATCTCACCGCCTCGCGCTGGCTCGCCGACGCCTGGCCGCCCCGCACCCTGCTGCTGTCGCAACTCGTCACCGGCGCGGTGGTGCTCGCGCCCTTCGGCATCGCGGCCCTGCCCGCGCCGTCGCAGGGCGTCGCGGTCCTCGTCCTCCTCAGTGCCGGCGCATCGATGGCGGGGAACCTTCTCCTCATTCTCGCCTACAGGATCGCCCCCGCCTCGCGCCTCGCCCCCTTCGTCTATTTTCAGCTCGTCGCCGCAACCGCCTACGGCATCGCGATCTTCGGGGACGTCCCCGACCCGGTCTCCCGGGCCGGACTCGGGCTTCTCGTCATCTCGGGGTTCGCCTCTCTGCTGATCCGGCGCTAGTCTCGCGGAGCCTCCATCTGTCCGGAAATATCCCGGGGGAGCCGACCGCAGGGAGGCGGGGGCAGCGCCCCCTCCTACCGGCTCCAGTCGCCGCGCGCGCGGATCTGGGACGACGAGATATCGACCATCGGGACATTGACGAAACACCACGCCGGCGGTTCGGCGACGCAGAGCCTCGCCGCCTCCCGCCCTCTGAGCCGAAAGCGCTCGTACGCCGCCGCCGCGGGCGAGATCCGCGCCGAGATGGTCTGGCCGGGGCGTGCGAGAACCCCCACCGGCACATGGTCCATGATCCAGCGCCAGCGCTGCCAGCGATGAAAGGTCGAGAGGTTGTCGGCCCCCATGAGCCAGATGAACCGCACGCCGGGGTAGAGCGCGATCAGCCGCTCGAGCGTCTGCGCGGTGAACCGGGTTCCCAATCCCGCCTCGATGTCGGTGACCTCCACCCGCGGATGCCGCATCACACGCCGCGCCTCGCCAAGGCGGCGGTCGAGCGGCGCGGGCCCTTCGGTCTTCAGCGGATTGCCCGGTGACACGAGCCACCAGACCCGGTCGAGCCCGAAACGCTTCAGGGCCTCGCGCGTGATGTGGGCGTGGCCCGCATGCGGCGGATCGAAGGAGCCGCCCAGAAGCCCGATACACATCCCGGGTCGCGCCTGCGGATAATCCGCCGCCATCGGCGTCCTCCCCTTGTCGTCAACGGGGTGTGGGCCAGCGGACAGGCTCTTGTCAATCGCACCACGCCCGCACTGGCGCGCGCAGGCAGGCTCGCCTATGGTCGTGGCCAGGGCAAGAACCGGCAGATCGAGGCGATGGCGCGCTACACCGTCCTGTCGACCATGAAGAACGAGGGGCCGTTCCTCCTCGAGTGGGTCGCGCATTACCGGGCGCTGGGCTTCGACGACATCGTGGTGTGCACCAACGACTGCGAGGACGGCACCGACCGGATGCTGCGCCGGCTCCAGAGGATGGGACTCGCGCGGCACCATCCGACGAAGATCCGCAAGGGCGGCATCCACCGCAGCGCCCTGCGCCAGGGCGCCCGTTACGACGAGGTCACCAAGGCCGATCGGGTCTTCATCTGCGACGTCGACGAGTTCCTCAACGTCCATGTCGGCGACGGCTCGGTGCGCGCGCTCGCAGAGGCGAGCGGTGATCCCGACGTGATCTCGGTTCCGTGGCGGATCTTCGGTTCGGGCGGCGTCCCGGTGTTCGAGGACCGGCCGGTGACCGCGCAGTTCACCCGCGCCGAGCCGCCTTTCGATCCCGAGACGCATCCCGACACCGGCAAGTTCGTCAAGTCGCTCTTCCGTCCGTCCGGCGGGATAGCCCGGGTCGGCCTCCACGTGCCGATCTTCGACACCGCCGCGGAGGCGGCGATCAGCTGGGTGCTACCCGGGGGCACGCCCTACAGGCTGAATGGCGAGATGACCGGCGCGGCGCCCGTCTTCGACGTGGCGCAGGTCAACCACTATGCGCTCCGCTCCGCCGAAAGCTATCTCGTCAAGCGCGACCGGGGGCGCGCGAACCACAGCCATCACGTGCTCGGCGTCGAGTACTGGGACAAGTTCGACCGGAACGAGGCCGAGGACACGTCGATCCGGCGCTATGACGCCCGCGTGGCGGAGATCCTCGCGGAACTCAGGGCGGACCCCCGCCTCGCCCGGCTTCACCGGCTGGCGGTCGCGTGGCACAGGACGAAGATACAGGCGATGCGGGCCGACCCGCGGACGGCCGACCTCGTCCGTCACATCTGCGCCGGGACCGCCTAGGACCGCGTCCCAGCGTCCGCCCGTGGACTTCCGGACGGTCCGCATTGCCCCGCGCCCTCTGCGTCGTTAGATACGGCGTGATCTTCATTCCCAGAGCAGCGGACACTCCCCATGGCCAGCTACCAGTACGTCTATCACATGGACGGTCTCTCCAAGACCTACCCCGGCGGCAAGAAGACCTTCGAGAACATCCGGCTCAACTTCCTGCCCGGCGTGAAGATCGGCGTCGTCGGCCCGAACGGCGCGGGCAAATCGACGCTCCTGCGGATCATGGCCGGCATCGACACCGACTTCTCGGGAGAGGCCTGGGCGGCGGAGGGCGCGCGCGTGGGCTACCTGCCGCAGGAGCCGGAACTCGACCCCGCGCTCGACGTGCGCGGCAACGTCATGGAAGGCGTCGCGGGCAAGCGCGCCATTCTCGAGCGCTAC
>CAYTBD010000232.1:0-4572 GCA_964435755.1 uncultured Rhodobacterales bacterium | reverse complement strand
AGCCCATGAACGCCGTCGCCATCATCGCGAGGTAGATCAGGATGCCGATGATCCAAGTGACCTCGCGCGGCTCCTTGTAGGAGCCGTAGTAGAGGCCGCGGAAGATGTGGGCATAGACCGCGACGAAGAAGAGCGAGGCGCCGTTCATGTGAAGGTAGCGCAGCATGTGGCCGCCGTTCACGTTGCGCATGATGTGCTCGACGCTCGCGAAGGCCATCGTCGTGTCGGGCGTGTAGTGCATCACCAGCACGATGCCGGTCACGATCTGCAGGACGAGGCAGAAGAACAGGACGACGCCCCAGATCCACATCCAGTTGAGGTTCTTCGGCGTCGGGATCATCAGCGTGTCGTACATCAACGAGACGATCGGGAGGCGGCGGTGAAGCCACTTCTCCCCGCCGGACTTCGGTTCGTAATGGTCGTGCGGTATACCGGACATGCCTGTCTCCCTTACCCGAGCACGATGGTAGTTTCGTCGACGAATTCGGCCAACGGAATGTGCAGGTTCTCCGGCGCCGGGCCGCGGCGGATCCGCCCCGAGTTGTCATAGTGCGAGCCATGGCAGGGGCAGAACCATCCGTGGTAGTCGCCCGCGCCGTCGCCCAGCGGCACGCAGCCGAGATGGGTGCAGACGCCCATCTGGACGAGCCACTCGCCGGCCTCGTCCAGCGTCCGGTTTTCGTCGATCGCCGGCGCGTCGCCCTGAAGGTTCGGGTTCCGCGCGACCGGGTCGATCAGATCGTCGAGATCGACCGACCGGGCCTCTTCGATCTCCTCGGGCGTGCGGCGCCGGATGAACACCGGCTTGCCGAGAAACTTCACCGAGATCTGCGTGCCGACATCGACGGCCGACACGTCGACCCGGATCGACGACAGCGCCTGAACGTCGGCCGAGGGATTCATCTGATCGATCAGCGGCCAGACCGCGGCACCGGTCGTCACGACAGCGGCGCCACCCGTGGCGTAGAACAGGAAATCCCGGCGTGTGCCTTCGTGATCTTCTGCGTGGGACACGATTTTCTCCATCTCTGAAGCCCGCGGACGGGGCCCGTGCGCATGCTCTACCGCATATTCGCGGCGATCCATCGCGCGGCTATCTAGCGGGGACTCCCGGTGGCGTCCAGCGTACAATGACGGGAGGTCGAGGGGCCATTGGTCGCATGGCGCCGCTCAGAGCGCGCGGGACAGCAGCGGAGCGGTGAGTTTGACGGCGAAACCGAGGAAGAACACGCCGACGGCGAGGTTGATGACCGGCGCCGCCCGAAGATAGACGGCGGCGGCGGGCCGGGTCGAGAACAGCACGGCGTAGACCGCGTGGATCGACAGCGACAGCGCGCAGGCGCCGGCCGTCAGGAGCGCGACATCGCCCGTGCGCGCCTCGGCCACGGGAAATATGCCGAGAATGGCGATCCAGGTTGTCAGCGCCTTCGGGTTCGTCGCGTTCACCGCGAGCGAGCGCAGGAACGACGCGCCGAGGCCAAGACCGGCGACGCCCCTGATCGACGCCTCCCGCCCGCTCGCCCCCCGGTAGCCCGCGCGCAGATACTTCGCCGCGAACCAGACGAGCAGCCCCGATGCCATCACCGTCAGCGTCTCCTGGGCGTAGGGCACGACCGCGAACACCGCCGCCATGCCGAGCGACATGGCCAGACACCAGACGCCGATCCCGATGCCGACCGCCGCCGCCGAGGCCATGCCGGCCGGCCGTCCCGACCCCATCGCGGTGGTGATGGTGTTGAGGACGTTCGGCCCCGGCGACACGATGTTGAGCGCGAGGATCGTCCAGACCGTGATGAAGGCGCCGAGGGGAAGCGTCACGCGGGGGGGACCGTCGCCTCCATGCTCGGCCGGGCCACGAAGCCCTGGTACCAGGCCGCGAGCGCGGGATGCGCCTTGCGCCAGTCCCGGTCGCCGTGCCGGAAGTCGAGATAGCCCAGCGCGCAGCCCACCGAGATCTGTCCCGCGTCGAGCTTTCCGTGCAGGTGGCTCATCCAGCGCGCCTCGAGCGTGCCCAGCGCGCGCCAGACCTTGCCCCACTGCGCGTCCGTCCAGGCCGCGTTGCGGTGGTTCTCCTCGCGGAAGCGCACTTCGTAGACCATGAGCACCGCCGCATCCATGATGCCGTCGCCCGTCGCCTCGAGCGTCAGCGTCTCCCAGATCCGGTGCTCGGGATAGAGCGCCGTCCCCGCGCGTGCATCGAGATAGCGGCAGATCACCCGGCTGTCATAAAGCGCGCAGCCTTCAGCGCGGATCAGCGTCGGGATCTTGCCCAGCGGGTTGTTCGCCCGGTTCAGGTCGTCCGGCGCGACCGGCGTGTTCAGGACCTGCACCACTTCCACGTCCTCGATCAGGCCGGTCTCGTGCAGCACGATCTTGACCTTCCGGCAGAACGGCGAGGCCGGGCTGTCGATGAGCTGCATCAGACGCGCCGGAACCGGATGCGGGTGAGCGCGCTCGCGTCGATCTCGACGCCGGGGCCGGACTGGCCAAGCCGCACCGTGCGCACGAACCGCCCGCCGCCGTTGACCTGATCGGCCTCGCGGCGCAAATGCACGCCCTCGCCGAGGTCGTCCATCGCATCCTCGGCCCGCTGGTCACGCGAGCCGCGCTCCTGTGCGGCGCGGCTGATGGCATAGGTCGCGAGCGCGACGGCGCCGTAGCGTACGCCGAGACGCAGCGCGACCCCCGCGATCGGCGCAATGGGAAGGGGCATGTGACACCTCTTGATAGACCCCCTGCAAGGTAGGCGCGGCAGGGGCGATTGTCCATTCCCAAGCGCGGCCGCGGCCGCCCCCGCGCCGCGCTTCCGCCCCTGAAGACAGGGCGCGGGCGACGGGATCCGGCGGCGCGAATCCCCGGACCGGGCGCAGGCCCGCCCTCCTCCTCGCCATGACCCGCCTCCATCTGTCCGGAAATATCCCGGGGGAGTCGCGCGGGGCGCGCGACGGGGGCAGAGCCCCCTAGACCGCGAGAAGCCTCGTGCCGTCCACCCCGCCGATCCGCGCCTCGACGGTTTGCCCCTCGGAGCGGTCCTCCGCGAAGCGCACCTCCGCGAACTGCTCGGTCCGCCCCATGCGCGGGCTCTCCATCAGCACCCGGTGCGTCCGCCCCACCTGGTCCGCGAGATGCCGCGCGACCGCCGCCTCGCCCGCCGCGCGCAGCCGCGCCGCCCGCTCGCGGACCGTGCCGCCGTCGACCTGCGGCATCCGCGCGGCCGGCGTGCCCTGCCGCGGGCTGAATGGGAACACATGGAGCCACGTCAGGCCGCAGTCCTCGACGAGCCGCAGCGAGTTGCGGAACATCGCCTCGGTTTCGGTCGGGAAGCCCGCGATGATGTCGGCGCCGAAGGTCATCTCCGGGCGGAGCCGCCGCGCCTCCGCGCAGAACCGGATCGCGTCGTCCCGCAGGTGCCGCCGCTTCATCCGTTTCAGGATCAGGTCGTCGCCCGCCTGCAGGCTCAGGTGGAGATGCGGCATCAGCCGGGGCTCGGTCGCGATCGCCTCCATCAGTGCCGGGTCGGCCTCGATGGAATCGATCGAACTGATCCGCAGGCGCGGCAGGTCGGGCACCAGCTTCAGGATCCGGCGGACGAGGTCGCCGAGCCGGGGCGCGGCGGGCAGATCGGCGCCCCACGACGTCAGGTCGACGCCGGTCAGCACCACCTCGTTGTAGCCCCGGCCCACGAGCCGCCTGATCTGCTCCACCACCACGCCGGCCGGCACCGATCGCGAGTTTCCCCGACCATAGGGAATGATGCAGAAGGTACAGCGGTGGTCGCAGCCGTTCTGGACCTGAACATAGGCGCGGCTCCGCGTCCCGAAGCCGTCGATCAGGTGCCCGGCCGTTTCGGTGACCGACATGATGTCGTCGACCCGGACCTTCTCGGTCTCGCCGACGAGATCGGCGCTCAGCCCGCGCCACGTCTCGGGCCGCATCTTCTCGGCATTGCCGATGACGTGATCGACCTCCGTCATCGCGGCGAAGGTGCCGGGCTCCGTCTGCGCCGCGCAGCCCGTCACGACGATCCGCGCGGTCGGGTGGGCGCGCCGGAGCCGGCGGATCTCCTGCCGCGCCTTGCGCACGGCCTCGGCCGTCACCGCGCAGGTGTTCACGACCACCGCATCGTCCAGTCCGGCGGCGGCGGTCAGCTCCTTCATCGCCTCGGTCTCGTAGGCGTTGAGCCGGCAGCCGAGCGTGGCGAAGACGGGCGCTTTCCGGTCCATCACACCGTCTCCGTGAAATCGGCCGTCAGCACCCCGTCGAAGACATGCGCGGTCGGCCCGGTCATCCAGACCCCGTCCTCGCGCCAGTCCACGGAGATCTCGCCGCCGTCGAGCGCGAGCCTGACGCGCCGCCCCGTCAGCCCGCGCCGCGCCGCCGCCACCGCGACCGCGCAACTCGACGAGCCCGAGGCGAGCGTGATCCCCGCGCCCCGCTCCCAGACCCGCATCCGAAGGTGATCGGGCGCGATCAGATGCGCCACCTGCACGTTCGTGCGCTCGGGGAACAGCGGGTGACGCTCGTGCTCCGGCCCGAACCGGGCGAGGTCCACGGTCTCGGCGTCCTCGACGA
>CAYTBD010000231.1:0-4582 GCA_964435755.1 uncultured Rhodobacterales bacterium | reverse complement strand
GGATGTTCACCATCCGCTCGTTGTCCGACATGACGACATCGGTCACGGCATAGACGAAGCTCTCCGGAAGGCCGCAGCTGGCGATCGCGAAGTTCCACATCGATACCGAGCGGGCGGGTTCCTCGAGCGTGGTGTAGGTGTCGGCGGCGATCTCGAATTCCGAAACCGGGAAGTTCTCGAGGATCGTCTGCTGCTCTTCCTCGGTGAACTCGATGATGTTCACGTCGGTCTGCACCTCGAGCTGGCTCACCGCGGGGACCGGCACGCCGGCGGCGAAGGCGATCACGTCGAGCAGCCCGTCCTGAAGCTGACCGCCGAGGTCGGTCCAGCCGCCGTTGCGCCGCTCGAAGTCGACGCCGAGCGTTTCCATCATCCGCGGGAAATAGGTGTCCGACGTCGAGCCCGCGGGGCCGAAGCCGATCCGCGCTCCGTCCGGGATGTCGTCGATGGATTCGATGCCGGACGCTTCCAGCGCGGTGACCGAGAACGGCGTCTGGTACATCGGGAACATGGCGCAGGCCATGTCCATCTCGAGGCCGGGCGCGATCGGGTTCGTCCCTTCCAGAGATTCACGCGCCGGGCCCATGGTGGTCATGCCGAAGGCCGCGTCGCCGGTGTGGACGAGCGCCATGTTCTGCATCGGCCCGCCGGTCACTTCGCCGCCGCCCGAAAGGCCGAGTTCCTCCGCGACGAGGTTGGCCCAGCCCGAGCCGTAGGCGAAGTAGGTGCCGCCCTGCGAGGCCGTCCCGACGGTGAAGCTTTCGGGCCAGCCGGTGCGGTTGTACTCCTGTGCGAGAACGGGGCCGGCTGCGAGGCCCGCCGCGACGGCGGCGGTGAATGTCATGCGCATCATGTTCTGTTTTCCTCCTGTTGTCCCCGTGAATGGCTGTCGAGCGTCGGGGATCGGTAGAATTTCTAGACCACGGTGCTTTCGTTGCAAGGTTTTTGCGCTAACACGCCAGCTTGCGCGGCGGGCAACGGCGTGTGAGAGGGACGGATGGACCTGTGGATCGTCCTCTCGGTTGCGGCGGCGGCGGCGCAGACGCTGCGCTTCATGGTGCAGAAGCAGCTCAGGACGACCGGGTTGTCGACGGCCGGGGCGACCTATGCGCGCTTCGTCTATTCCGCGCCTCTGGTTCTGGTCCTGATCCTCGCCTACGCCGCGACCACGGGGCAGGCGCCGCCGGCGACGGGCGCGCGGTTCTGGCTCTTCGCGCTCGGCGGCGCGGTCACGCAGGTCATCGCGACGATGTGCGTGGTGGCCCTGTTCGCCCACCGGAATTTCGCGGTCGGCATCACCTTCAAGAAGACCGAGGTCATCCTGACCGCCGTCGCGGGCCTCGTCATTCTGGGCGATGCCGTCAGTCCCCTCGGCTGGGCGGCCCTGGGCGTCGGTCTCGCCGGCGTCCTTCTTCTGAGCGACGCGCCGGGCGCGGTCGGCGGGCGGTCGCGATTCCTCAACCGGGCGGCGGGGCTGGGGCTTCTCTCCGGCGTCTGTTTCGCCCTTTCGGCGGTGGGCTACCGCGGCGCGACGCTGGCGCTCGAGATCGACGATCTGGTGCTCAGGGCAGGCTGGACGCTCGCCATGGTCACGGCGAGCCAGGCGGTCGGCATGACGCTCTGGCTCCTGTGGCGCGAGGCGGGGCAGGTCGGCGCCGTCCTGCGGTCATGGCGCACCGCCGGGGTGGTCGGCCTGTTTTCGATGATCGGCAGCTTCTGCTGGTTCGCGGCCTTCTCGCTCCAGTCCGCCGCCTATGTCTTCGCGGTGGGCCAGATCGAACTGATCTTCTCGCTCGCCGTGTCGGTCCTCGTCTTTCGCGAGATCGTCACGCGGCGGGAACTCTGGGGCATGGGGCTTCTGACCGTTTCCATCCTCGTGATCGCGGTCACGGGCTGAGCGGGTCGGCCCCGAGGCGGAGGAAGAGCGCCTCCTCGTCGTCATTGCGGAAGAAGGGCACGCTGTCGGGCGGGCCGAGATCGGGCAACCGGGCAGCGACCTCGGCGAGAACGACCTTGGTGATGAACGGCAGATCGAAGCGCCGCACCTCGTCGAGCGGGATCCACTGGAGCAGGGACAATTCGTCGGAGGCCTGCGAGAAATCGTCGGGATCGCCGCCGAGACGCGCGGCATCGGCGAGGAAGAAGCGTGCGTCGAACCTCCGCGGCCGGCCGGGCGGCGTGATCGCGCGAAAGATGAAGGAAAGGCCCTCCGCGGACGGCCGGTGGCCGGTGGCGGCGAAACCGGCCCAGCCGGACGGCGCGTCCGCCCAGGTCCCGGAGGCGCCCAGGATCAGCCCGGTCTCCTCCCAGAGTTCCCGGATCGCCGTCGCGGCGAGCGCCCGTGCGCCGGGCGAGGGGGCATCTTCCTCGATGCGCGCGGCGCAGACACCGGAGAGCGCGGAGACGAGTGGAATGCCGGCATCGGCGCCGTCGACCGCGCCGCCGGGAAAGACGAACTTGCTCGGCATGAAGGCGGCGGCCGCGCCGCGCTGGCCCATGAGCACGCGCGGCCTGTCGCGCGCGTCGCGCACGAGGATCACCGTCGCCGCGTCCCGTATCTCGGTGGTCGTCATGCGGGTCAGCCTATCAGGCGGGCTCCCCGAAGCCATGCATCCGTTTCGCCCACTGGAATCCGACGATCACGCCCTTGAGGCGCGGCAACAGGTAGAGCGACAGGGCGGTGCAGCCCACCGTGAAGACCGTTGCGAGGATCATCGGGTCGGGGCGGAAGGTGGTGAAGGCCCACAGGAGCGCCGGGGCCATGAGATGTCCCACGATCAGGATGGTCAGATAGGCCGGCCCGTCGTCGGCGCGGTGGTGATGAAGTTCCTCGCTGCAGACCGGACAGCTCTTCCGGACCGTCAGATAGCCCTTCATCAGCGGGCCGGACCCGCAGCTGGGACAGCGGCGGCGCCAGCCACGCATGAGCGCGGGCCGCACCTCCCGTTCGTCGGACCGGTCCGCAGCCGCGCGTTCAGTGGTGCCGTCATACATCGTTCTGTTTCCCGTTTGGCGCTTGCGCGCCTGCTACACCTATAGACGTCCGCCCTGAACGGAAGACGGCCGAATGTCCTTGCGGCGCCATGTCGCAAAAACCTGCGGCACATGGCGACGGAAACGCCGTGCCCGCCCGTTTGATGATCAGAACGCGGACGAGAGGCGTCCGCGCGGGCCATGGGCCCGGCCGAGAGGAGACCGACAGGATGACCGGAAAGATCTACATCGGCGGGGCTGCGCTCGCCGTCGCGCTGGCCGCGACAGTCGCAGTGGCCGATGCCCGGGGCATGGGCGACGGGATGCGGGGCGAAGGGATGGGTCCGCGGATGGATTTCGCGACGCTGGACGCGGATGGCGACGGATCGATCACGGCCGAGGATCTCGCCGCGCTCCGCGACCGGCGTTTCGCCATGCTCGACGCCGATGGCGATGGTCAGGTGTCGCGGCAGGAATTCACGGATCGCGCCGTCGCGCAGGCCGGCGAGCGGGCGGGCGCGATGTTCGACCGGATCGATGCCGACGGCGACGGGAGGCTGAGCCGCGACGCGATCGCGGCCCGGCGGGGTCCGGGGCCGGACGCGGATCGGCTGATCGCCCGGTTCGACAGCGATGGCGACGGCGCGGTGTCGCAGGCGGAGTTCGAGGCGGCCCGGGCATCGTGGCGCGACCGGATGGAGCGCCGGGGCGACCATGGCGGCATGCGCCATGGCGGTGCCTGGCGCCACACCGACTGAACGCGCGGCGCCCCGGCGCGGCCGCGCCGGGCCGGGGCGATGGACGGGTCGGGCCGGACGGGCTAGGCCAAGCTCAGGATGCAGATGCCCTTCGACGCCGGTGAGATGTCCGACGATGCCCTGCTCGCGGCCTATGGCCGGGGCGATGGGCGTGCGGCGCGCGTGCTGACGGACCGGCTGCTTCCGCCGGTCTGGCGGATCGCGCGGCGCGTTCTGGGAGACGACGCGGAGGCCGAGGACGTGGCGCAGGACGCGATGCTGAGACTGTGGCGGATCGCGCCGGACTGGCGGCCGGGCGAGGCGAAGGTGATGACATGGCTCTACCGCGTGACGATGAACCTCTGCACGGATCGGCTCAGGCGGTCGGGACGCGGCGTCGCGCTCGACGCCGTGGCGGAGCCCGAGGACGATGCGCCCGCAGCCTCCGACCGGATGGTCGAGGCGGACCGGGCGGCGGCGCTCGAAGCCGCGCTTCTGGTTCTGCCCGAGCGGCAGCGGCAGGCGGTCATCCTCCGTCACCTCGAGGGGCTGACGAATCCGGAGATCGCCGAGATCATGGAGATCGGCGTGGAAGCGGTGGAAAGTCTGACGGCGCGGGGCAGGCGCGGACTGGCGGCGCGGCTTGCCGGGCGAAAGGAAGAACTGGGGTACGGCGATGACTGACGACCGGACGGACGACGGGCTGGAGGCGATGTTCGCCGCGGCGCGATCGCGCGACGACCGCCCGCCGGGGGCGCTCGTGGCGCGGGTTCTGGAAGATGCCGGGGCGGCGCAGCCCCGGCGACGCCGGGCGGCGACAGTCCTGCGGGCGCTCGGCGGCTGGCCATCGGCCGCGGGGCTCGCCGCGGCAT
>CAYTBD010000230.1:0-4599 GCA_964435755.1 uncultured Rhodobacterales bacterium | reverse complement strand
AGCGCGGCGCCATGCGGATCGCCCCGTCGAGCCGGATCACCTCGCCGTTCAGCATCGGATTGTCGAGGATGTGGCAGACGAGCGCGCCGTATTCTCCCGGGTCGCCGAGCCGCGACGGGAACGGCACCTGCGAACCGAGGCTGTCCTGCACCTCCTGTGGCAGACCCTCGAGCAGCGGCGTCAGGAACAGCCCCGGGGCGATCGTGCAGACGCGGATGCCCTTGTCGGCGAGGTCGCGCGCCATCGGCAGCGTCATGCCGACGATCCCGCCCTTGGAGGCCGCGTAGGCCACCTGTCCGATCTGCCCGTCGAAGGCCGCGACGGAGGCGGTGCTGACGATCACGCCGCGTGTCCCGTCCGCGTCCAGCGGCTCGGCCGCCGCCATCCGCGCGGCCACCTGGCTCGCGCAGTAGAAACTCCCCAGCAGATTGACCCGTATGACCGTCTCGAACAGTCCGGGATCGTGCGGCGCGCCCCGGGACACGGTCTTGGCCGCGGGACCGATCCCGGCGCAGTTCACCAGCACGCGCGGCACGCCAAGCTCCGAGAGCACCGCCTCGACCCCCTCGGCGACGCTCGCGGGGTCCGAGACGTCCACACGGTGAAACACGCCGCCCAGCGCCGCCGCGTGATCCCGTCCGGCCTCCGCGTTCAGATCGAAGACGGCGACCCTCATCCCCTTCTTCGCCAGAGCCTGCGCCGTCGCCGCACCGAGCCCCGACGCGCCCCCCGTCACGATCGCCGCCTGACCGGTCCAATCCGTCATTCCTGTTGGTCCTTTCGGGTTGTCCTGAGCCGGCGGAGGAGCGCGACGAGCGTCTCGCGTTCCTCCGGGTTCAGCGTGGCGAGAACCCGGGCCTCGTGCGCGCGGACCTCGGCCAGCATCCTGTCGTAGGCGGCGCGCCCGTCCGGCGTCGCCTTCAGGGCCTGGACCCGTCGATCCCCCGGCACCGGAACGCGCCTCAGATGCCCGCGGCTCTCCAGGTCGTCGATCATCGCGACGAGCCCCGACCGCTCGATCCCGAGGTATCGGGAGACGTCGCTCTGCGTGATCCCCGGTCGTTCGACGACGAGAGACAGCGCGGAGAACGACCGCGGCGTCAGCCCGTCGTCCCCCATCGTCTCCCGGAAATCCGTCTGGAAGAGCATGTAGGCCCGCTTGAGATTGTAGCCGACGAGCGTGTCGAGGGCGCCGTCGCACCGGGCTCGCGCGGCGTCATCGCGTTCTGAACTCGCAAGCGAACCGGACATGCGGGCATCCCGTGGGACCTTGGTTGGCGCGAAGCCTAGCGCAGCCCCTGACCGTTTACAATGTTAACAGTTACACCGCGCAAGAAACTCGTTCCGGCGGAGGCGCCCGCCCGTCCCGTCATGGCGGGAACCCCGACCGGTTCAGGAACGTTCATCAGGATGCGGCCCGCCACGCCGTCCCGAGGGAGGATCGGAGCGCTTGGACAATCACCCACCTTGGCGGAGTCGCGCCGTATCGTCGGCGGCAGGCGGCGAGCGATTTCACTTCTGCCGACACCCTGTGCTACCCTGTCACGCGTGTGTCGTATGAAGCTGAGACACGGAGCCTCATGAGGGACAGACTCGACCCCATGATTGCCGAAAGGGCCCCCTGGCTCTTCGCGGAGACGCCGTACGCCAGACCGGCGCGCGCTGCGCTGACGCATCTTCTGGGCTACGAGCGCACCGTCGCCCTCGCCCGGTTCTTCCGCGACCGTCCCACAGCGGAAATCATGGGGGCGATGGGCACGCTGCTTGCGCAGGACGTCACGGCGACGGGCCTTCACAACATTCCGCGGAACGGCCCGGCGCTCGTCGTCGCGAACCATCCCACAGGCATCGCCGACGGGATCATGCTCCATCACCTGATCGCGCCGCTCCGAGCGGACATCTTCTTCTACGCGAACTCGGACATCCTGCGCGTGCTGCCGCAGATGGACAGCATGATCGCCCCGGTCGAATGGCGGGTCGAAAAGCGGACCCATGCCAAGACCCGCGAGACGATGGCCTATACCCGCGCCGCGATGGAGGCGGGACGGCTCGGCGTCATCTTTCCGTCGGGTCGGCTCGCGAAGCGTCGCGGGCTCAGGCTGTTCGAACGGCCATGGATGCCGTCGGCGGCGATGATCGCGCGCAAGTTCGACGTGCCGGTGATCCCGGTGAACATCCGGGCCCGGAACTCGGTGCTGTTCTACCTCTTCGACCTCATCCACCCGACGCTGCGCGACATCACGCTGTTCCACGAGACGCTCAACAAGGCCCGCCAGCCCTATCGCGTCACGGTCGGAGAGCCGATCTCGGCCAAGGCCCTGCACGGATCCTCCGAGGAGGGCATCGACATGCTGCGGCGCGAGACCTTGAGGCTGGGCGGGCGCTACGCCCCGGCTGTCAGCCTCGTCGACAGCACCCGCCGCCCGTCCTGGGCGCGCACCGGCGGGTCGCTGGGATACTGACGACCAGGCGTCAGCCCGCGCAGTAGGGCTGTCCGCTGACCCAGGTCCGCATCTCTTCGCGCTTGGACGACTGATGGAACGGACCCCAGTCCGCGGCGATGCCCCGGCCGTTCGCGGCGACGACCCGGTCGCGCGTGACGGTCACCGACATGATCCGGATCGCGCAGGAAAGGTTCGCCGCGCCGTTCTTGAGCGCGTCGGCCGTCTGCGCCTGGCAGCCATAGCCGCGCGCGGTCGCCGGCGCGATCTGGAGCAGGCCGTGCCACCTGCCGCCGCCGCCCGACACATCGGGCCGCCACGTGCTTTCGTGTTTCGCGAGCGAGGACAGGAGACCGACCCAGAAGGCCTTGCGCTCGATCTCGGACGCGGTCTCGTAGCCCGGGCACCACGCGTCGATATCCTCGGGGACGAGGTCGACGAGCGGCCGGCCGTACGACGTCAGCGCGGCGACCGACGCCTCGGTCCACTGCTGGCCTTCGGGCCGGAAGTCCCACCGCGCGACGGGACTCTCCGGGCTCGGGTTCCGGGCCTCCGTCGCGGTGCAGGCGGCGGGAAGAACGAGGGCGAGAAGCGCGGCGGCGCGGAGGGACGGAAGGCGCATCGGACATCTCTCGGGGCAGCGCCGGATCCGGTCCGGCAGGATCTGCCTGCAACGGATGGGACCCGATGGCAATTCCCCGCCCGGCCCATCGGCGGGGACCCGCCCAAGGCGGGCGCCGCCGGGGCCGGAGCCCGTCTCAGACCGGCACGTTTTCCGGCACTTCCTCGGGCCGCTCGTGCACGCCCTCCTCCACCTCTTCGATGATCTTCGCCGTGAACGCGTCCAGATCGCCGGGATTGCGGCTCGTCACGATGCCGTTCGAGACGACAACCTCCCGGTCGACCCATGTCGCGCCGGCGTTCTTCATGTCGGTCCTGATCGAATGGTAGGATGTCATCTCGCGCCCCTCGACGACGCCGGCCTCGATCAGGAGCCACGGCGCGTGGCAGACGGCGGCGACGATCCGGCCGTCTCTCACGAAATCCTGCACAAGCGACACGGCCCGGTCGTCGACCCGCAGCAGATCGGGGTTGATCTGCCCGCCCGGCAGAACCAGCGCGTCATACTCGGACGACGTCACGTCCGACAGCGCCTTGTCGGCATGAACCCTGGATCCCCAGTCGGTCTTGTCCCAGCCCTTGATGTCCTCGCCGTCCGGCGTCACGACGTGGACCGTCGCACCGGCCTCGGTCAGCTTGTCCCGGGGCACTTCGAGTTCCGACTGCTCGAAGCCGTTGGTGGCGAGAATTGCGATTTTCGCGTCGCGGATCGCGGGCATTGCTGTCTCCTTTCCTGAAGGCGCCGCCACCGGAGGGCGGCAATCGCACTCCAACGGGTCAGCGCCGGCCGCGTTCCCCCTTGTTCGCGGGAAACCGCTCGCCTAAAACGCCGGGGATCCACGAGACGGAGAGCCCCATGCTCGACCTCGCCTACGAGGCCCCGAAACCCAAGGTCATTTCCGGCGCCAGGCACGACTGGGAGCTCGTGATCGGGCTCGAGGTGCACGCGCAGGTATCCTCGAAGGCCAAGCTCTTCTCCGGCGCCTCGACCGAGTTCGGCGCGGAGCCCAATTCGAACGTCGCCTTCGTCGACGCGGCGATGCCGGGGATGCTGCCCGTCATCAACGAGTTCTGCGTGGCGCAGGTCGTCCGCACCGGCCTTGGCCTCAAGGCCGCGATCAACCTGTGGTCCGCCTTCGACCGGAAGAACTACTTCTACCCGGACCTGCCGCAGGGCTACCAGATCAGCCAGCTCTACCACCCGCTCGTCGGCGAGGGCGAGGTGCTCGTGGACATGGCCCCCGGCATCGCGCGCCGCGTCCGGATCGAGCGCATCCACGTCGAGCAGGACGCCGGCAAGTCGATCCACGACATGGACCCGGCCATGTCCTTCGTGGACCTCAACCGCACGGGCGTCGCGCTGATGGAGATCGTCTCGCGCCCCGACATCCGCGGCCCCGAGGAGGCGGCGGCCTATCTCACCAAGCTGCGCCAGATCATGCGCTACCTCGGCACCTGCGAGGGCAACATGCAGTCGGGCAACCTGCGCGCGGACGTGAACGTCTCGGTCTGCCGCCCCGGCGCCTACGAGAAGTTC
>CAYTBD010000229.1:0-4619 GCA_964435755.1 uncultured Rhodobacterales bacterium | reverse complement strand
ATGTGGATCGAGCCGTCCTGGTAGACGTGCACCAGCGCGCCCGCCTGGTTGAGATGGGTGAGCGTGAAGCTGATCCCGAACTTCACCGGCGTGAAGGCGATCCCCCGCTTCAGCACCGGCTGGGCGGCGTTCCACTCCGCGATCGCCGCCCGCCGCGCGCGGTAGTCCGCGCTCTCGACCAGCCGGTCGGTCATCTCGTGGAGGATGAAGTCCTCCACCGGCATGGCATAAGGCGTCGTCTGCACCCCCTCGGGCGCCGCCGGCACCTCGACCTCGCGCCGGATCGCCCCCGCGGCCCCGCGGCTCTCCGGGTCCGCTGCCTCCATCTGTCCCGAAATATCCTCGGGGGGGCTCGCCGCAGGCGGGCGGGGGGCGGACAGCCCCCCTCCGGCCTCCGTCGTCCCGCGGTAGTAGTTGATCCGCCGCACCTCCAGCGGGTCCATTCCCAGATCGTGCGCCACATGGTCGATCAGCCGCTCGATGCCCACCATGCCCTGCGGCCCGCCAAAGCCCCGGAACGCGGTGTTCGACTGGGTGTTGGTCCGCAGACGGTGGCTCTCGATGCGGATCGCGGGGATGAAATAGGCGTTGTCGGCATGCAGCATCGCCCGGTCCGCCACCGGCAGCGACAGGTCCTGGCTCCAGCCGCAGCGGACGTACTGCAGGAACTCGACGCCCAGAAGCCGGCCCGCCGCGTCCACGCCCGCCCGGTAGTCGATGCGGAATTCGTGGCGCTTGCCGGTGATGACGAAATCGTCGTCGCGATCGTAGCGCATCTTCACCGGCCGGCCGGTCGGGTCGGCCACCACGGCGCAGGCGCAGGCCAGCGCGTTGCCCTGGCTCTCCTTGCCGCCGAAGCCGCCGCCCATCCGGCGGACCTCGACGCGCACCGCGTTCATCGGCCGGCCCAGCGCCTCGGCCACCTTGTGCTGGATCTCGGTCGGATGCTGCGAGGAGGACTGGACGACCATGTCGCCACCCTCCTGCGGCAGCGCCAGCGCAGCCTGGCCTTCGAGGTAGAAATGCTCCTGCCCGCCGATCTCGATCCGGCCCTCGACGGTGCGGTGAGCGCCCGCCATCGCACCGGCGACGTCGCCCCGCCCCCAGACGACGGGTCCGCCTTCGTAGCGGCTCCCCGCGGCGAGCGCGTCGTCGATGGTCAGGAGCGCGGGCGCCTCGACGTACTCGATACTGGCCAGGCGCGCGGCCTTGCGCGCCGCGAGATGCGAGGTCGCCGCGACCAGGAACACCGGCTGGCCCATATAGTGCACAGCGCCCTGCGCCAGCAGAGGCTCGGGCGAGGGGGCGGGCGAGACGTCGTTGGCGTGCGGCAGATCGTCGGCCGTCATCGCCAGCACGACCCCCGGAGCGGTCCGCACCGCGTCGAGGTCGATCCTCGTGATCTCGCCATGCGCGATCTCCGAGAGCCCGAAGGCGAGGTGCAGGGTGTCGGCGGGCGTCGGGATGTCGTCGACATAGCGTGCCTGTCCGGTCACGTGGAGAGACGCGGCGTCGTGGGGCAGGGGCCTGGCCACGCTCATGCCCGCACCTCCAGCACCCGCGCGGGCGTGCCCTGGTCCTCGAGGAAATACCGCAGAGCCATGTTCCGCGCCGCAGCCAGCCGATACTCCGCCGAGGCCCGCATGTCCGACAGCGGCGTGAAGTCCGTCTCCCACGCGCCCGCGGCGGCCGCGACGGTCGCCTCGGTCCAGGGTTGCCCGAGGATCGCCGCCTCGACATGGCCGGCCCGCTTCGGGATACCGGCCATGCCCCCGAAGGCGATCCGCGCCTCGGCGACCACGCCATCCTCCACCCGGATGGAGAAGCAGCCGCAGACCGCCGAGATGTCCTGGTCGAAGCGCTTCGACAGCTTGTAGCAGCGGAGCCGGTCCGTCTGCCGCGGGATCGTCACCGCCTCGACGAACTCGCCGGGGCGGCGGTCCTGGCGGCCGTAGTCGAGAAAGAAGTCCTCAAGCGGCATCTGCCGCCGCCCGTCGCCTTTCCTGAGGTGCAGCGTGGCGCCGAGCGCGATGAGCGCGGGCGGGCTGTCGCCGATCGGCGAGCCGTTCGCGATGTTCCCGCCCACCGTCGCTGCGTTGCGGACCTGAACCGATCCGTAGCGCCGGATCAGTTCGGCGAAATCGGGATGGTGCGGCCCGATCGCCTGCATCAGGTCGGTCAGCGTCACGCAGGCGCCGACGCGGATTTCCGCGTCGGTGACCGCGACCCGCCTGAGGTCATCCACGCGGCCCAGGAACGCCACCTCCGGCAGGTCGCGCAGCTGCTTCGTCACCCAGAGCCCCACGTCCGTCGCGCCGCCGACGAGCGTGGCGTCCGGGTGCGCTTCGTACCAGTCCGCGAGGTCGTCGGCGCTGCGCGGGGCGACCCACGTCCGAGGGGGGCTGTCTGCCCCCCGCTCGCCGCTGGCGAGCCCCCCCGAGGATACTTGCGGCTCGATGGAAGCCGGATCGTCGCGCATCCAGTCCGGGACAGCGGCCCCTGCGGCGGCTTCGGCGGCGCGCACGATCGGCGCGTAGCCGGTGCAGCGGCAGAGGTTGCCGGCGAGTTCGTCGTCGAAATCGGTTCGCCCGTTGAGATGCGCCACAGCCATCGAGACGACGAAGCCCGGAGTGCAGAAGCCGCACTGGCTGCCGTGATGGGCGACCATCGCCTCCTGCACGGGGTGGAGCCGGCCGTCGGGGGCCGCGATCCCCTCGACCGTGCGGACCGCCTTTCCGTCGACCTGGGGCAGGAACAGGATGCAGGCGTTGAGCGCCCGCGCGCCCGTCTCGTCCGTCACCATCACGGTACAGGCGCCGCAGTCGCCCTCGTTGCAGCCTTCCTTGGTGCCCGTCAGCCCGCGCGTTTCGCGGAGCCAGTCGAGCAGCGTGACCGTCGGCGCGGCCTCCGGCACGCGCATTGTCTCTCCGTTCAGAAGAAACGTGATCTCCATGTGAAAACCCGCCGCCTTACCGGGTGCTCAGGGTCTCTTGGCGCGCCGTCGATGCGGCGTAGACGGGCGCCCCCTCTGTCCGATCCCGGATGAAAGCTGGATTTTCCCGGCTTGGCAAGAGGCCTGAGAGCGCACGCGTCAGGTGCGTTCCTGCTTCAGACCGTCGAGGCCGTTCCTCCAGAGATCGAGGTCATCAGCGCCCGCCGCCGCGAGGTCGCTCAGCCGGCGCTCCCAGTTCCGCCGCTGGCGGTCGAGCCAGGCCTCCATCGGCAGGAGCGCGAGCGGCTCCAGCTGGCAGATCCTCTGCCGGCCGATCTTTCGGGTGCGGATCAGGCGGCGCGTCTCCAGGATGTCGATGTGCTGCAGGAAGGAGGGCAGCGCCATCTCGTGCGGCCGGGCGAGTTCCTTCACCGGCGCCGGCCCGTGCACCAGACGCTCGATCACCGCGCGGCGGGTCGGATCGGCGAGGGTCGAGAACAGAAGGTCGACAGGGACGTGCGGCATGGGATCTTGCAGCACGCGCAGGGCGACCGCGCAAGCCGCGCGTCGGATCGGACGCCGGTCTGTATACCGGTTGTGGAGAATGCCGATTTCCGTGGAGGGTTGTTCATGGGCTGTTCCCCCCGGCGACCGGCTCGGGTACCGTTCCGGTCATGAGCAGCCCGCCCCGATTCATTCACCTCCGCGTCCATACCGAATACTCCCTCCTCGAAGGCGCCGTGCGGCTGAAGTCGCTGCCCGGCCTCTGCGCCGGAGCGGGCATGCCGGCGGTCGCGGTGACGGACACCAACAACATGTTCGCCGCGCTCGAGTTTTCGGTGGCGGCGTCGGGAGCGGGCGTCCAGCCCATCGTCGGCTGCCAGGTTTCGGTGAGCCACGAGCCGGTCCAGCCCGGCGAGCGGGAAAAGCCGCCCGCGCCGATCGTCCTTCTCGCCCAGAACGAGACCGGCTACGAAAACCTTCTCAAGCTCAATTCCTGCCTCTACCTCGATCCCTCACGGCAGGTTGCTCATGTCACCATGGACGAGCTCGAGCGTCATTCGGGCGGGCTGATCTGCCTGTCGGGCGGTCCCGACGGGCCGGTGGGGCGCCTCCTGCAAGCGGGCAACCGCGCGAGGGCCGAAGCGCTGATGCAGCGCTTCGCCGCGATCTGGCCCGGACGGCTCTACGTCGAGCTTCAGCGCCACCCGGGCGAGGGCGGGGCTCTGCCCGAGGCCGAGGCGAAGACCGAGCGGGGCCATGTCGAGATGGCCTACGCGATGGACCTGCCGCTCGTCGCCACGAACGACGTCCATTTCCCGAAGGCCGAAATGTACGAGGCGCACGACGCGCTGATCTGCATCGCCGACGGCGCCTATGTCGATCAGCAGGAGCCGCGCCGCCGGTTGACCCCGCAGCACTACTTCAAGTCGCCCTCCGAGATGGCCGCGCTCTTCGCGGATCTGCCGGAGGCGATCGAGAACACCGTCGAGATCGCGCGCCGCTGCGCCGTCATGGCGGTGAAGCGCGCACCCATCCTGCCGCGGTTCGCCGAGGACGAGATCGAGGAACTGAGGCGGCAGGCGAAGCAGGGGCTGGACGATCGCCTCGCCGTCATCCCGCACGCCGCGCCGGTGGAGGACTACGCCGCACGGCTCGACTTCGAGCTTGGCATCATCGAGCAGAT
>CAYTBD010000228.1:0-4623 GCA_964435755.1 uncultured Rhodobacterales bacterium | reverse complement strand
AATTCGCGTCGAATCCGCGCGGCGTGCGCACCACCTTGCGGAGCGCGGTGTCGAGGGTCGAGATCTCGATCAACGCGGTCTGGAGAAGCACCCGCTCTGCCTGGTGGCGCGTGTTGAAGCGGCCGATGTTGATTCCCCAATGCCGCCCGCCGGCGGTCGAAAGGCGGGTGACGACCTCGCGTTCCTCCCCGGCCGCTGCGGCGATGGCGGCGGCGACCGGATCACCGCCGGTCGAGGCCAGCACGATGTCTTCGGGGCGCGGTTTCGGAGCGATGTCCGGGATGGCGACGGACGCGACCGCCTCAGGCTCGGAGGCGCGTGCCGCGCCCTCGGCGGCGCCGTCCGCCGGTGCCGATCCCTCTTCGAGATCGAGCGCGACAAGCGTGCGATCGATTCCGCCCTGAAGCGCGACCAGCACTTCCTCGGCCGGCGCCTGGCCGCGCACCGGCCGCGGCATCGGACGAAGGCTCCGCGCGACTGCGGCCGCGACGAGGATCGTCCCTGGGCCGCTCTTGCCGAGATACGGAGGCTTGCCGGGCATGCGCATCGCCACCCGCGTCGGCGCGCGGCTGAACCCCATGTCGAGAAGCTCGGCGACCCGCTTGTTCCGCGTGGCCGTCGACCGTCCGCCGAAGACCGTCGCGATGATCCGCTCGCTTCCGCGTTCGGCCGAGGCGACGAGGTTGAACCCGGCAGCACGGGTGTAGCCCGTCTTGATACCGTCCGCGCCCTTGTAGGCCGCGAGCAGACGGCGGTTCGTGTTCGAGACGGTCCGCATACCCGCGTCCGTCGACCGGCGCGAGAACAGATTGTAGTATTCGGGGTAGTCATAGAGCATGTGGCGCCCGAGGATCGTCATGTCCCTCGCGGTCGAGAGATGGCCCGACTCGGTCAGCCCGTGCATGTTCTTGAAGGTCGTTCGCGTCATGCCGAGCGCCTTGGCCGTACGGTTCATCCGGCGCGCGAACGCGGCTTCGGATCCCTCGAGCGCCTCGCCGATGGCCGTCGCGGCATCGTTGGCGGATTTCACCGCCGCCGCACGGATCAGGTAGCGTAGGGCGATCTTCTGTCCTGCACGCAGCCCCAGCTTCGACGGTGGCTCGGAGGCGGCATGGCGCGAGATCGTGACCTTGGTATCGAGGCTGATCTCGCCGTGTTCGACCGCCTCGAACGCGATGTAGAGCGTCATCATCTTGGTGAGGGAGGCGGGATGCAGGCGGGTGTCGGCGTTGCGGGAATGAAGCACCTCGCCCGAGCGCGCGTCCATCACCATCGCGGCGTACGGGGCCGCGACGGCGCCGCAGGCAAGGAAGAAGAATACGGAAATCGCAAGCCCGAAACGGGCACATCGCCCTTGACCGTGTCTCACGGTGCACTGCCCTTTGTCTGCCTCGCGCCGGTGCATTCTCGTGGCCCGGCTTGGTGATTTGGTCGGATCGTAACACAGCCGTGAAGGTGCGCAAACTACCAATTACCAAAGGGCTTCGCGGACGCGGACCGTCATCTACATCTCGTGGCGGCGGTCCCTGACGCTACAACAGAACTATCTCACGAGATCTGTGACGAGCCCCGGGAGTTCCCCGAGGTCCGCGATGCGCCGGTACCGGGCGTGCTCTGCAGGCGCCTCCTCGTGCTCGATCTCCCAGGTCAGTTCATGCGGCACGAAGACGCCCCACGCCCCCGCGCCAATCGCGGGCAGTACGTCCGACCGCATCGAGTTTCCCACCATCATCGCCGTCTCGGGCCCGTCGCCATGCTTCGCGAAGAGCCCGGCATAGACCTCGGCCGTCTTGCTGGACACGATCTCCACCCCGTCGAAGAGCTCGCCCAGCCCCGATTGCGCGAGCTTGCGCTCCTGATCGAGAAGATCGCCCTTCGTGACGAGCAGGATCCGAAAATCGTCTGCCAGCGTCTCGACCGTCTCCCGCGCATGAGGCAGAAGCTCGATCGGATGACGCAGCATGTCCTGCCCCGCCTCGATCAACTCCCGGATCACGGATGCCGGCACCTTTTCATCCGTGACCTCTATCGCGGTCTCGATCATCGACAGCACGAAGCCCTTGATGCCGAAGCCGTAGTGCCCGAGGTTGCGCCGCTCCGCCTCGAGAAGCCGCGCGTGGAGATGCTCGCGCTCGGTATGGCCGCGCAGGAGATCGGCGAATCGCTCCTGCGTCATCCGGAAGAATCGCTCGTTGTGCCAGAGCGTATCGTCCGCATCGAAGGCGATTGTGCTGAGCATGAGGCGTGTCCCGAAACGAATCAGTGCCGCGTGGCCCGCAACCCCTTTTCAGGGATCGGCCACCGCTTATATTGTGCAGCCGATGCCGGAGACCCAGCATATCGCGATGCGTGAGCACAGCTATCAGCCTTTCGCCATGTCCGACAAGAAGACCCCGGAGGTCCCCGACTCCGGTGTCATGATCGAGACGCGGACGAAGACCCAGCGCCCGCCGCTCTACAAGGTGCTGCTGCTCAACGACGACTACACGCCGATGGAATTCGTCGTGCACGTTCTCGAGCGTTTCTTCGGGATGAGCCATGCCCAGGCGTTCGAGCTGATGCTGACGGTGCACAAGAAAGGCGTGGCCGTCGTCGGTGTGTTCTCTTTCGAGGTGGCCGAGACGAAGGTCGGTCAGGTGATGGACTTCGCGCGCCGGCACCAGCATCCGCTCCAGTGCACGATGGAGAAGGAATAGGACCCGCAGCGTCCTTCCCCGCATGACACTCCGCCTTTCCCTGGCGCTCGACGCGGGCGCGGTCGCGATCCCCGCCGAAGGCCGAATCGGCGCGTTCGGCCCCACGGCCGGGGACGACCTCGCGATATTGCCGCGGGAGCGCGTGACGGTCGTGCAGGGGTTCCGCCCCGACCACGACGCGTTCGCCCGCCAAGGCTATGACGTGACGCCCGCGGGCGAAGGGCAGTTCGCCCTTTCCATCGTCTTCATTCCCCGCGCCAAGCCAGCCGCGCGCGCCCTCATCGCCGAGGCCGCGCGGCGGACGGACGGTCCGCTCCTGATCGACGGGGCGAAAACCGACGGGATCGACGGCTTCCTCCGCGAGATGCGCAGCCGCACCGACGTCGGCGAGGTGATCTCCAAGGCCCACGGCAAGATCTTCGCCGTCACCGGCGGAGACTTCTCGGATTGGGAAGACACCGGGCCGCGGGATATCGGGAGCGGTTTCGTCACCCGGCCCGGGGTTTTCTCGGCCGACGCGCCCGACAAGGGGTCGGTCGTGCTCGCCGCCGCCTTGCCGCCGCGGCTGGGCCCGCGGGTCGCCGACCTCGGCGCCGGCTGGGGCTATCTTTCGCGCGCGCTCCTCGGGAGAGCGGGCGTCGAGGAACTGCACCTCGTGGAGGCCGGTCACGCGGCCCTCGACTGCGCCAGGCGCAACGTCACCGATCCCCGCGCCCGGTTCCACTGGGCGGACGCTGCGACATTCGCGCCCGACACGCCCTTCGACACGGTCGTCACCAACCCGCCCTTCCACGTCTCGCGCGCCTCCGACCCGTCGCTTGGACACGCCTTCATCGACGCGGCCCGGCGCATCCTCGCGCCTCGCGGCAGTCTCTGGCTTGTCGCGAACCGCCATCTGCCCTACGAAAAGAGCCTTCGGGCCGCCTTCCGCGAGGTGGCCGAAACCGGTGCAGACCCGTCGTTCAAGGTATTCCACGCGTCCCACCCGCTGAAGTCCCGCTGACAGGAGACATCGATGTCCTTTTCCATCGCCGGAAAGACCGCCGTCGTCACGGGCGCCGCGAACGGCGTCGGGCTCGCCATCGCGCGGCATTTCGCCGACAAGGGGGTGAACGTGATGTTCGCCGACATGGACGAAGGCCGGCTGATCGACGAGCTCGGCTCGGATCTCGACGAAGGCAACATGCGCTACTTCGCTTGCGACCTGCGCGAGAAGCTGTCGGTCGCGAACCTCCTCTCGGCCACCATCGACGCCTTCGACCGCGTCGACATCCTCGTGAACGGATCCCGCCAGATGGTGGCCTCGGACCCGCTCGACCCCGAGGATGACACGCTGGAAAAGCTGGTCCGGCAGAACCTCACGACGAGCTATCGCCTGTCCCAGCAATTCGCCCGCCGGATGATCCAGCAGGCCGAGAAGGGCGGGCAGACGGAGGGCCCGGTCGGTTCGATCATCAACCTTTCGTCGATCGCCGCACGGCGTACCCAGCCCGAGCTTCTGGCCTATTCGGTGAGCGTCGCGGCGGTCGACCAGTTGACCCGCTCTCTCGCCGTGGCGCTGGCGCCGCACCGGATCCGGGTCAACGGTGTCGCCTTCGGCAGCGTGATGAGCGCCTCGCTCCAAGGCGCGCTGAAGGAGCACGAGGGGTACCGCGAGTCGATCATCGGCCACACGCCGCTCGCCCGGATCGCCGGGGCGGGCGAACTCGCCGAGGTCGCGCAGTTCCTGGCCTCGGACGGATCGGGCTTCATGACGGGCCAGATTCTGACGGTCGACGGCGGTCGGACGCTGGTCGACCCGGTCGACGCCCCGGCGCACTAGCCGTCGGGCAGCGCCCGGCAGGCTTCGATCGCGGCGCGGGCCTCGACCTCGAGCTCCTCCTTCTTCCTCAGAAGCGAGGCCAGCTTCGCCCGCTCCTCGTCGAGG
>CAYTBD010000227.1:0-4632 GCA_964435755.1 uncultured Rhodobacterales bacterium | reverse complement strand
GCTTCGCTTGTTCGACGGCCAGATGGCATGGCCCGAGCCGCTGGTGGAAGTCGACTGTGCCGTAGCTTCCCCGGCACGGGCCGGTATCGCTCTGACGTCCCGTTCAGATTGACCATGCAGGCCGTGGCCAATAAGTCATGTCGGACCGAGGGGCCGGTATCCGCCCGCCAGTGATCCGAGGGGACGCGCATGGCCGAGATTGAACGCGAGTCGATGGACTACGACGTGGTGATCGTGGGTGGCGGGCCTGCCGGTCTTTCCGCCGCCATCCGTCTCAAGCAACTCGATGCCGACCTGAACGTGGTGGTTCTGGAGAAGGGGTCCGAAGTCGGCGCGCATATCCTGTCGGGCGCGGTGATCGACACGGCGGGACTCGATGCGCTGATCCCCGACTGGAAGGAGAAGGGCGCGCCGCTGAACGTGCCGGTGCGAAAGGACAACTTCTACCTCCTCGGCGCGGGTGGCGGCATCCGGCTGCCGAACTTCGTGATGCCGCCGCTCATGTCGAACCACGGCAACTACATCGCCTCTCTCGGCAATGTCTGCAGCTGGATGGCGGAACAGGCGGAGGCGCTGGGCGTGGAGGTCTTCCCCGGCATGTCCTGCTCCGAACTCGTCTGGGGCGAGGACGGCGAGGTCAAGGGCGTCGTCGCCGGCGAATTCGGCCTGAATCCCGACGGCACGCCGGGCGATGCCTACGAGCCCGGGATGGAACTGCACGGCAAGTACGTCTTCCTCTCCGAAGGCGTCCGCGGCTCGCTCTCCAAGCAGGTCATCGGGAAATACGCGCTCGACAAGGACGCCGAGCCGCAGAAGTACGGCCTCGGGATGAAGGAAGTCTGGGAGATCGACGCCGAGAAGCACCGCGAGGGCACGGTCACCCACACGATGGGCTGGCCGCTCGATGGGAATGCCGGGGGCGGGTCGTTCATCTACCATGCCTCGAACAACCAGGTGTACCTCGGCTTCGTCGTCCACCTGAACTACGAGAACCCGTATCTCAACCCCTACATGGAGTTCCAGCGGTTCAAGCATCACCCGATGGTGGCGGACCTGCTCAAGGGCGGAAAGCGCATCGCCTACGGCGCGCGGGCGATCTCGGAGGGCGGCTGGCAGTCGATGCCGAAGGCCGTGGCGCCCGGCGTGGCGCTTCTGGGCTGCGCGGTCGGCCTCGTCAACGTTCCCCGCATCAAGGGCAGCCACAACGCCGTCCTGTCGGGAAAGGCCGCCGCCGAGGCCGCACACGCCGCGATCCGGGCAGGCCGCTCCGGTGACGAACTGACCGACTACGACGCCGAACTGCGCGCGGGCCCCATCGGCCGCGACCTCAAGCGCGTGCGCAACGTCAAGCCGATCTGGTCGAAGCGCGGCCTCCTCGCCTCGCTCGGCCTCGGCGGCTTCGACATGTGGACGAACCAGATCGGGGTGTCGCTGCTGGGCACGGTCAAGCACGGCAAGTCCGACGCCGCCGCCACGGGAAAGGCCGCGAGGTTCGCCCCGATCGACTACCCGAAACCCGACGGCGTCCTGTCCTTCGACCGGCTGACCAACGTCAGCTTCTCGATGACGAACCACGAGGAAAGCCAGCCCGCGCACCTCAAGCTCAAGGATCCGGCCGTCCCGATCGCGGTCAACCTGCCGGAATTCGCCGAACCGGCGACGCGCTACTGCCCGGCGGGCGTCTACGAGGTGGTGGAGGAAGACGGCAAGGAGCCGCGCTTCGTCATCAACTTCCAGAACTGCGTCCACTGCAAGACCTGCGATATCAAGGATCCCAGCCAGAACATCGTCTGGACGGTGCCGCAGGGCGGCGACGGACCGAACTATCCGGGCATGTAGAGGTGTAGAGGTTTCGTGAACGGCCGCGCGGCGCATTGCACGGGCCGGGCCGGCGCTCTAGGTTGACAGCCAACCGAAACGGCACGAAAGGCCGACCGATGCCGATCAGGACATCCGCCGCCATCGCGACAGCGATCGCCATGGCCTTCACGCCGGCCGCGGCCGAAGAGAACGCCGGCGCGTATCTCGCAGGACGTCAGGCGGCGGTGCAGAACGATTACGGCGCGGCCGCGGAATACTTCACCCGGGCGCTCGTCCGGGATCCGTCGAACGTGCGGCTCATGGAAGACGCCCTCGCCGCCTATCTCGGGCTCGGCGATTTCACCCGGGCGGCGCCGATCGCCACGCGGATCATCCAGTCCACGCCGTCAAGCCAGCTCGCCAATCTCGTCCTCCTCGTGCGCGACGCGAAGGGCGAGGACTGGGAGGATCTCCTGAACAATCTCGACGCCGGCCAGTCGGTCGGGCCGCTCTTCGACGGTCTCGTCGAGGCCTGGGCGCTGATCGGCGCGGGCCGGATGAGCGAGGCCCTCGATGCCTTCGACGAGGTTGCGGAAAGCGGCGGGGTGGAGGCGTTCGGCCTTTATCACAAGGCGCTTGCGCTGGCGTCCGTCGGTGATTTCGAGAGTGCCGCGGAGCTCTTCTCGGGCGCTGCGGGGCCGCAGCTCAGGCTGACGCGCCGCGGGGTCATCGCCTATTCCGAGGTTCTGTCGCAACTCGATCGGGGCGCCGATGCGGTGGATCTGATCGATCAGGCCTTCGGCGACGATCCGGACCCCGCTCTGGCCGATCTCCGCCGCCAGCTGGAGGCGGGGGCGCCGGTTCCCTTCACGGGTATCACCTCGCCCGTCGAAGGCGTGGCCGAGGTCGCCTACTCCGTCGCGGGGGCGCTCAACGGCGAAGCGGCGGACGCCTACACGCTCATCTACGCCCGGGCGGCGGAGTATCTCGATCCCGACCAGGTCGATGCCGTGCTGCTCGTGGCTTCGCTGCTCGACGATCTCGGTCAGTACGACCTCGCCACGGAAGCCTTCGACAGGGTGCCGCGGGACGACCCCTCGTTCCACGCCGCCGAACTGGGCCGGGCCGAAGTGCTGCGCCGGGCGGGCAAGGTCGACCGCGCGGTCGAGGTTCTGAAGCAGTTGTCCGAGACGCATCCGGATTTCGCAGTCGTCCACACGACGCTCGGCGATGTCCTGAGGCGGGATGAACGCTTCGCGGAGGCGAAGGCGGCCTACAGCGCCGCCATCGCCCTGTTCGAGGGCGATCAGGAAAGCCAGTGGGTCGTCTACTTCGCCCGCGGGATCGCTCACGAGCGGACCGACGACTGGGAGGCGGCCGAGGCCGATTTCCGAAAGGCGCTGGAGCTTCGCCCCGAGCAGCCGCAGGTGCTGAACTACCTCGGTTACTCCTTCGTCGAGATGGACACGAATCTCGACGAGGCGCTCGACATGATCGAGCGCGCCGTCGCGGCGCAGCCCGAGTCGGGCTACATCACCGACAGCCTCGGCTGGGTCCTCTACCGGCTCGGTCGCTACGACGAGGCGCTGGTCCACATGGAGCGCGCAGTGGAGCTTCTGCCCATCGATCCCGTCGTCAACGATCACCTCGGCGATGTCTACTGGGCCGTCGGCCGGGAGCGGGAGGCCGAGTTCCAGTGGCACCGGGCGCTGTCGTTCATCGACGAAGGGGACTCGACCGACGCCGATCCCGAGCGCATCCGCCGGAAGCTCGAGGTCGGGCTCGATACCGTGCTCGAGGAAGAGGGCGCGCCGGCTCTCAAGGTCGCGGATGACAACGGTTAGGGTCTTCGCCCCGGCGAAGGTCAATCTCACGCTGCATGTCACGGGACGTCGCGACGACGGCTATCACACTCTCGACAGTCTCGTGGCCTTCGCCGACGTGGGCGACGACCTCGTCGTGTCCGAAGCCGACGACCTGACGCTTCGCGTCGGGGGGCCGGAGGCCGCGGGCGTGCCGCGCGGATCGGGCAATCTCGCGCTGCGCGCGGCGGCGATTCTGGCCGAGGATCGCGGCGCGGCGCTGGAGCTGACGAAGACCCTGCCCGCGTCCTCCGGTCTCGGCGGCGGGTCGGCGGACGCGGCGGCGGCGCTCCGGGCGATGATGGCGCTGCGGGGCCTCGGGCGCAGCGAACTCGAACGCCGCGCGCAAGCGGGAGACAGCGACCTGCGCGAACGCGCGGGCGAGATCGCCGCACTCGGCGCGGATGTTCCGATGTGCCTCTTTCCCCGCACGGTGCGCGCCCGCGGGATCGGCGACAGGCTCGACGCCGTGGAGCTTCCCGCGCTCGCCGCGGTGCTGGTCAATCCCCGGGTGCCGATCGCGACGCCCGAGGTCTTCGGCACCCTTGGCCGCCGGGCGAATCCGCCGATGCCGGAGCGGCTGCCGACCTTCGTCGACGCCGTCGCGCTGATCGACTGGCTGGCGGAGCAGCGCAACGACCTCGAACGCGCGGCGATCCGCATCGATCCGCTCGTCGCGACCGTTCTGGCGGCGGTGCGCGGCACCAGCGCCTGTCTCCTTTCGCGCATGTCCGGATCCGGCGCGACCTGCTTCGGGCTTTACGCCGATGCCGGCGCCGCGGCGGCGGGCGCGGCGCGCCTCAAGGCCGAGCGGCCGGACTGGTGGGTGGTCGAGGCGACGCTCGGCGACCAGTCGGCGCTGGCGGTACCGCGGCTCGGCTGACCGTTGTCGCACGGGCGTCGCCCGTGCGACCGCGGCGAGGTGGCCGTCTGCCCCCTCGCGCTACCCCGAGGATATTTCCGGACAGAT
>CAYTBD010000226.1:0-4641 GCA_964435755.1 uncultured Rhodobacterales bacterium | reverse complement strand
CGGCGCCTTCGCAGGTCTGGACAAGATCATCTCGCAGCGCGGCAAGGGCTCGGCCATGGGCTTCGGGGCCGACGTGAAGGATCCCGAGAGCCGCGGCGTGGGCGAGGTCTTCAGATCCCTCGAACCCGAGGATCTTCTGAAGTTCGGCCTGATCCCGGAGTTCGTCGGGCGGCTTCCGGTGATCGCGACGCTCGAGGATCTGGACGAGGAAGCACTGGTCACGATCCTGACCGCGCCGAAGAACGCGCTGGTGAAACAGTACCAGCGGCTCTTCGAACTCGAGGACGTGAAGCTCACCTTCACCGACGACGCGCTCAAGGCGATCGCCAAGCGCGCGATCGAGCGGAAGACCGGCGCCCGCGGTCTTCGGTCGATCATGGAGGACATCCTGCTCGACACGATGTTCGATCTGCCGTCGATGACGAGCGTCGAGGAAGTGGTGGTGAACGAGGAGGCGGTGAGTTCCGAGGCGAAGCCGCTGATGATCTATGCGGATCAGAAGAAGACGCCGGCCAGCGCGGGCTGACGCCCGCGGGCGAGGGGCTGTCTGCCCCTCGCGCTCCCCGAGGATATTTTCGGACAGATGGAAGCAGGAGATGGGGTGGAAGGGCCGGTGTCCGGCCCCGTGAAAACCTTCGTTTCCACCGGCTCCCGCTTCGAGGAGCGCATCGGCTATTCTCGCGCCGTGGTCTGCGACGGCTGGGTCTTCGTGGCCGGGACGACGGGCTACGATTACGCGACGATGGCGATGCCGCCCACCGCCGCCGAGCAGTGCCGGAACACGCTTGCGACGATCGCGGCCGCGCTGGCCGAGGCGGGGGCGTCGCTCGACGATGTCGTGCGCGTCCGCTACATCGTGACCGATCCGGCGGACTGGCCGGAATGCTGGCCGATCACGTCCGAGGCGTTCGCCAGGGCCCGTCCGGCGGCCACGATGATCGCGGCCGCGCTGCAGGAGCCGGAGATGAAGATCGAGATCGAGGTGACGGCGCGTTTGCCGGAAGAACTCCGATGAGGCCGTGAGGCGATCCCGCCAGTTAAAGAGACTCTGGTCGCGTATCGGAGCGCGGCGCCGAAGACTGCGAGGGGTTCCGGCTGCGTTTCGGGCAGGTTCCGATCCATCATTCGGGGCGTGAGGTCTGCGGCGCGGGGTGCCCTTGCCACTGGACCTCGGACGCGCCATGGGCCATATCTGGCGCAAGCAGACAGGGATGACCTCGATGGGCCTTCTGAACACCCTTCTCCGCGCCGTGACATGGTGGAACGGCCAGACGCTCAACACCCAGATCTTCACCTGGCGGAAAGGCGTGAAGGTCGGCGAGGACGAGCAGGGAAACGTCTTCTACCGATCGAAGGACGGGGCGCGGCGCTGGGTCATCTTCAATGGCGAGGCCGAGGCGAGCCGGGTGTCGCCCGACTGGCACGGCTGGCTTCACCACACCTGGGACGAGCCGCCCACGGAGGCGCGGGTGCGTCACAAGGCCTGGGAGAAACCCCACAGGGAGAACCTGACCGGCACGCCGCTGGCCTACGCGCCGCCGGGCTCGATCCGCCGTCAGGAACCGAAGCCACGGTCGGATTACGAGGCGTGGCAGCCGGAATGAGGCGCGGATGACCAGTCACGCGACCGAAGTCGTCACCGGCGCCGCCGTGCTGGCGGCGGCCGCCGGTTTCCTGATCTACGCAAGCCAGTTCTCCGACTTCCGTGGCGGCGGCGACGGCGCCTACACCATGACGGCGAGCTTCCGGTCGATCGAAGGCGTGGGCGTCGGCACGGATGTCCGTCTCGCCGGCGTGAAGGTCGGGACGGTGACGGCGCTCGACCTCAATCCGCAGACCTTCCGCGCCGATGCCGTCTTCACCATCGACGAGGACCTGCTCCTGCCGGAGGACACGGCGATCCTGGTGTCGTCGGAAGGCCTTCTGGGGGGGAGCTTTCTCGAACTGCTTCCCGGCGGATCGCCGTTCAATCTGGAGCCGGGGACCGAGATCGAGGACACGCAAAGCTCGGTGTCGGTCGTGCAACTTCTCCTGCGCTTCGTGACCGGGGAGGGGTCGGGATGATGCTGCGCCTCGCCGCGGTGCTCGCCCTTCTGCCCGCGATCGTGCCGGCCCAGGACTTCGGGCTGACGCCGGAGATCGAACAGGCGCCGCTCACGCTCGATCAGGAGCCGCGTCCCCGGTTCGACGACACGCCGCAGGAGACCCGCGAGGAGGCCCGGGTCCTGTCCGCGCCGGGCGCCGTGCTCCGGGGCCTCGACAAGGTCTCCGGCGAGGTGACGGACCTGAGGCTCGGGGTGGGCGAGACGGTGGACATTGGCAGGCTCTCGGTGACGCTCGGCGATTGCCGCTATCCGGCCGACGACCCGGCGGGAGACGCGTTCGCCCGTCTCACGATCCGCGCCACGGGGCTGGACGAGCCCGCCTTCGACGGCTGGATGGTCGCCTCGAGCCCGGCGCTGTCGGCCCTCGACCACCCGCGCTACGACGTCTGGGTGATGCGCTGCAGAAGTTCCTGAGGCGACGGCGCGGGGTCCGCGGTGAACCGTGCCTGCACGTCCAGCGCCTCGGCGAGCCTGTCCCGATAGACGGCCCGCGGGATCTCTACCGCGCCGAGGCTGGCGAGGTGCGGGGTGCTGAACTGGGTGTCGAAGAGGACGAATCCGTTGTCGCGAAGCCGGTCGACGAGGTAGGCGAGCGCCACCTTGGAGGCGTCTGTCGCGCGCGAGAACATGCTCTCTCCGAAGAAGGCGCCGCCGAGGGTGATGCCGTAGACGCCGCCGACGAGAAGGCCGTCTTCCCAGACTTCCACCGAGTGCGCGTTGCCGAGATCGTGGAGCGAGAGGCAGAGGCGGCGGATGCCCGGATTGATCCAGGTCTCCGCGCGCGACGCGCACCCGTCGATGACCCCGGCGAAGTCGCGATCGAAGGTGACGTGGAACGTGGCCTTCCTGATCCGCCGCGCCAGACTGCGCGACATGTGGAACCCGTCGAGCGGAAGCACGCCGCGCATTCGCGGATCGACCCAGAAGATATCCGGGTCATGACGCGACTCGGCCATAGGGAAGATGCCTGCGGCATAGGCCTGCAGAAGCAGCTCCGGCGTGAGCGGATCCCTCGTCATAAGCCCCCAGAACCGTGCATGGTGCATCCGGCCGTCCGAGGCTAGTGCAAGACTCCGTGAACGCAAAGGGGAGAGAAATGCCCGAGCCCTTCGACTTCCTCCACACGCACCCCGGGTACAACGGGCACCCGGCGGCCGTCCGCAGGTTGAACAAGCGGCATCGCCTGATCGTGCGGCCGCATCTCGACGCGATTTCGGGGGCGCGCGTTCTCGATCTCGGCGCCCATGACGGACGGTGGTCCTACGCCTTCGCGGCAGCGGGCGCTGCGTCCGTGGTGGGTGTCGAGCCGCGCCCGGAACCGCTGGCGGGGTTCCGGTTCTTTCCCCGCGACGACGCGGGCGGCCGGGTGGAGCTTGTCGAAGGCGCGGCGCTTCCGGCGCTCGAACAGATCCTGGAAGACGGAGACCGCTTCGACGTCGTGGCTGTCCTGGGGCTCCTTTACCACATCATCGAGCATTTCCGGCTGCTCTGGCTGATTCGGCAGATGGCACCCGGTCTCGTGATCGTCGACAGCGACTTCGCGCTGGCGCAAGCCCCCGTCATCGAGCTTGTGCGGGAGCGGACGGACAACCCGCTCAATGCCGTGCCGCAACTGGCGGGCCAGGAGCGTGCGCTGAAGGGGGTGCCGAGCTTCGCGGCGATGGCGGCGATGGCGGACGCGCTCGATTTCGATCTTTCCTGGGGAGACGCCTCGGACCTCTCCGACGACAGGGCGGGCGTCGGCGACTACTTCAGGGAGCGCGGATCGCGGCGCGCGGTCTGCACGCTCAGACCGTGCTGAGGTTCTCTTCGAGCCAGGTCTCGAGCCAGTGAATCGAATAGTCGCCGGACAGGATCGCAGGGTCTTCCAGAAGGGCGTGGAAGAGCGGGATCGTCGTGTCCACGCCATCGATGATCAGTTCACCGAGCGCGCGATGGAGCCGGGCGAGAGCTTCGGTCCGGTCGCGGCCGTGGACGATCAGCTTGCCGATCAGGCTGTCGTAGTAGGGCGGAATCCGGTAGCCGTCGTAGAGCGCGCTGTCCATCCGCACGCCGAGCCCGCCGGGCGCGTGATACTGCGAGATGCGACCCGGGGAGGGCGAGAAGTCGGGGAGCTTCTCGGCGTTGAGGCGCACCTCGATCGCGTGGCCGTTGATCGTCAGGTCCTCCTGCCGGAAATCCAGCGGAAGGCCGGCGGCGACGCGGATCTGTTCGCGCACGAGATCCACGCCGAAGATCGCCTCGGTGACGGGATGCTCCACCTGAAGGCGGGTGTTCATTTCGATGAAATAGAACGCGCCGTTTTCGTAGAGGAACTCGATCGTGCCCGCGCCGATGTAATTGATCGACGCGACCGCGTCCGCGCAGACCTTGCCGATCCGGGCGCGGGTCTCCGCGTCGATCGCCGGTCCCGGCGCCTCCTCGAAGACCTTCTGGTGGCGGCGCTGGAGCGAACAGTCGCGTTCACCTAGGTGAACGGCGTTGCCCTTGCCGTCGCTCATGAAGCGGCGGTCGGCAAGATTGACCAGCGGGAAAT
>CAYTBD010000225.1:0-4655 GCA_964435755.1 uncultured Rhodobacterales bacterium | reverse complement strand
ACAGTTCCTCCCGCACATCGATTCCGACGTCCGCGCCGTCATGATCGGGTGACACGTCGCCCGATCAGCGCGGCGTGCCGCGCCGCGTCATGCCAGGCTAGAGAACCATGCGCCGCGGATCGGACAGCAGATCGCAATACCGGCGCATGAAGCGGGCGGCGTCCGCTCCGTTGATGACACGGTGGTCGTACGTGAGGTCGAGGGGAAGCATCAGGACAGGTTCCCATGTCTCGCCGGTCCATCTCGGACGGATCCCGGCGCGGGTGATGCCGAGAATGGCGAGCTCCGGCGGGTTGATGATGGGGGAGAACGCGTCACCGCCGATGCCCCCGAGCGAAGAGACGCTCATCGACGCGCCGCCCATCTCGTCGGGCGCGATCTTCCGGGCGCGCGCGCGGGCGCCGAGATCGGCAATCTCGGCAGCCAGCGCCCAGAGACCCTTCCGGTCGGCGTCGCGGATCACCGGGACCATCAGCCCGTGGTCCGCGTCGACGGCGATCCCGATATGCACGTAGTCCTTGAGGATCAGCGTGGCGCCATCCGGGCTCAGCGACGCGTTGAAGCGCGGGAACGCGCGGAGCGTCCGCGCCAGCGCCTTCACATGGAAGGCGAGTGCGGTGAGCTTCGCGCCTCGCGCCTCCGCCTCGTCCTTGAGCGAGGCCCGAAACGCCTCGAGCGCGGTCACATCCGCACTGTCATGATGCGTGACCGATGGGATGACGGCGGTCGCGGCGGCGAGGTTGCGGGCGGCGACGCGGGCGAAGCGGCTTACCGGTTCCTCGGTTATCGGTCCCCATTGGCGGTGATCCACGTCCCATAGCGCGGTGTCCGCGGCCGGCGCCGCGCCACTTGCATCCATCAGGTCTTCCCGTGCGAGCGTGTTGCGCCCCAGAGCGCGCGCGCGCGCGTCGAGGTCGATGCCTTTCTCGAGGGCGAGACGGCGCACGGAGGGGCTGGCGATCACTTCAGAAGACATGCCGCCCTCACCACTCCGCCGAAATGTACTGGGTTTCCATGAACTCGAGCATGCCCTCATGCCCGCCCTCGCGGCCGAGGCCCGATTGCTTGGTGCCGCCGAAGGGAGCCGCCGGGTCGGAGACGAGGCCGCGGTTGAGCCCGACCATCCCGTAGTCGAGCCGCTCGCAGACACGCAGCGCACGCTTCATGTCCTCGGAAAAGACGTAGGCGACAAGGCCGTACTCCGTCTCGTTGGCACGCCGGACGGCCTCATCCTCGCCATGGAACGTCTGGATCGCGGCGACGGGCCCGAAAATCTCGTCGTGGACGCAGTCGGCGGTCTCGGGCACGTTCGAGAGCACGGTCGGCGCATAGAAGTAGCCGGGACCGTCCGGCATCGTGCCGCCGCATTCGATCTTCGCGCCCTTCGCGACGGCGTCGGCCACGAATGCCGCGACCTTCTCGCGGGTGTCGGCGTTGACGAGCGGCCCCACGTCCACGGAGGGGTCGATGCCGTCTCCAACCTTCAGGGCGGACATCTTCTCGGTCAGCCGGCGGGTGAACTCGTCCACGATGTTCTCTTGCACGTAGATCCGGTTCGCGGCGGTGCAGGCCTCTCCCAGGTTCCGCATCTTGGCGAGCATCGTGCCTTCGACCGCCGTGTCCAGATCGGCATCCTCCAGAACGATGCAGGGGGCGTTGCCGCCGAGTTCCATTGCCGGCTTCAGCACCTGATCCGCGGCGGACTTCAGAAGCTTGCGACCGACCTGCGTGGATCCCGTGAATGAGACGACACGCACCCGCGGGTCATGCAGCATGTGATCGACGAGCGCGCCCGTCCTGCGGGAGGGCAGGACATTCACGAGCCCTTTCGGCACGCCCGCCTCTTCGAGGAGCGGCATCAGCGCGAGCATCGTCAACGGAGTCTCCGAGGCGGGCTTGATGACCACGCCGCAGCCTGCCGCAAGGGCCGGCGCGATCTTGCGCGTTCCCATGGCGGCAGGATAGTTCCACGGCGTCACGAGCACGGCGAGCCCGGCGGGCTTGTGCTGCACGATGATCCTGGCGCCGGACGCGGGAGCGCGCGTGATCATCCCGTCGGCCCGGACCGCCTCTTCCGCGAACCAGCGGAAGAACTCCGCGGCGTAGGTCGCCTCGCCGATGGCGTCCGCACGGGCCTTGCCGTTTTCCAGTGTGATCAGCCGCGCGAAGCCCTCGAGCCGGGCCGTCATGAGCTCCCATGCCCGGCGCAGCACCTCGGAGCGTTCGCGCGGTTTGCGCGCCGCCCAGTCCGCCATCGCGGCCTCGGCTGCGTCCAGCGCGGCGTCGGCGTCGGCGGTATCGGCGGACGCGACCGAGGCGAGCACGGTCTCGTTCGCCGGATTGACAACGTCGAACCGCTCCTTCCCGGCGCCCTCCCGCCACGCGCCGCCGATCCAGAGATCACTGTGGAGAGCGTCGAAATCGATGTCGAACTTCGTCATGTCGTCTTCTCCTCGGGAGTCAGAGCAGGTGCCTGAGCGGCTCTTCGAGACGTCCGGTGAAACCCGAGACGAGGTCAAGGGCGGCGGCGGCCGGGAGATGCCCGGCACCGCATTCCAGCGTGACGGAGAGTCCCTCCCCGCGCTTCAGGATGGTGAGGACCGGCGCGTCCTCCGCCCCGAGTTCGACCGACGAGATCGAAACATGGCGCAGGTCGCGCAGGATCAGGTCGGGCGCCGCGGCATCCTCGTCGGGGACGGCGGATCTTCCGGTCGCGGCCCTGTCGGGATCGAGGTATCGGCTCTCCTTGCCGAACCGTTCCACGCTGACGCAGATCGGGTCGTGCTCCCGGACGGACCGAAAGCTCGCCGCGGCGAATGCGGCAAGCAGCGCCGGTGCGTCCGCATGACCCTCGCTTTCGGCAGCCCAGGCGAGAAAGTCGGAGAAGCCCTCCCGATGGATATCGGCGGTGATCCGGCGCGTGGCCGGTGCCGCCGCGGCGGCCGGTGCCGGCCGCGCCTCCTGCAACGCTCTCAGCGCCTCGAGATCGCGCACATGGAAGGGCTGAGGGTGCCCGGCCTCGACCAGCCGTGCAAGGTCGAGGCCCTGTTCCAGCGCCAGCCGTCGCGCCTTGGGCGACGCGAGGATGCGTCCGCTCCGTGAGACGGGAGGCGCCGCCGCGCGCTCCGGCGCGGGATCGGGCGCGGGTGCCGCCTTTGGCGCCGCCGGCGCCTCGTCGGGCTTCGGCGCGACCACACCGGCCGCACACCGCTTGCGCCGCACCGGAGCCGCCGGCTTCTCTGCGGTCAGGATGGCGACGCGCTCGCCCACCGGCACCTCCTCGCCGTCTTCCGCCAGGATCGCCGCGACGAACCCCGCCGCTTCTGCCGGGACTTCCATCGTGGTCTTGTCGGTCTCGACCTCGAAAAGGACGTCCCCCTCCGCGACCTCTTCGCCCGGCGAGACATGCCAGGCGACGAGCAGGCCGGTGTCCTGCGCCATGCCGAGAGCCGGCAGGATCACCGAGCGGCCCTCCGGAAGATCGTCCGATGGCGCGGGCGCGGCGGCCCCGGCCGCGATCTCCGATGTCTCGGACGCCTCAGACGGAGCAGCGCCCGCCGTCTCCGCCGTTTCGGAGATCCGCGCGATCACACGGCCCACAGGCACGTCCTCGCCCTCGGCGGCGCGCACATCGGTCAGGAAGCCCGGCGCCTGCGCCTCGACCTCCATCGTCGCCTTGTCGGTCTCGACCTCGAACAGCGCCTCGCCCGCGGCGACCGGCTCGCCGGGCTTCTTCAGCCAGGCGACCAGCCGGCCCGCGTCCTGCGCCATGCCGAGAGCCGGCATGATCACCTCATGCGGCATGGATCATCTCTCCGGCGCAGAGCCGGCGCGCGGCATCGGCCACCTTCTCAGGTGTCGGCACCGTCAGGTCCTCGAGAGCCGGCGAAAACGGCACCGGCACATCCATCGCGCCCATGCGCAGGACCGGCGCATCGAGGTGATAGAACGCCTTCTCGTTGAGGCGGCTCGCGATCTCGGCGGTGACGCCGTAGCTTTGATGCCCCTCGTCGATCACGATCGCGCGGCTCGTCTTCTTCACCGATCCCAGGAGTGTGGCCTCGTCCAGCGGCACGATCGTGCGCGGGTCGATGACTTCGGCGCTGATGCCTTCGTTCGCGAGAATGTCGGCGGCCTTGCCCGCCACCTGCACCATCGAGGACGTGCCGATCAGCGTGACGTCCCGTCCCTCCCGGAGCACGGCAGCCTCGCCGAAGGGGATGAGATATTCATCCTCCGGGACCGGAGCCTTGTCCTGGTACATGAGCTTGTCCTCGAAGATCACGACCGGGTTGTTGTCCCGGATCGCCGTCTTCATCAGCCCCTTCGCCTCATAGGCGGAAGACGGCAGGGCGACCTTGAGGCCCGGGATATGCGCCACGAGCGCCTGCAGCGACTGGCTGTGCTGCGCGGCGGAGCGCCGGGTCGCGCCGAGGTTGGTGCGCAGGACCATCGGAACCTGGAGCTTGCCGCCCGACATGTAGTGCTGCTTGGCCGCCTGATTGCAGAGCTGGTCCATCACCAGATAGAGGAAATCCCCGAACATCAGGTCGACGACCGGCCGCGCGCCAGTCATCGCCGCGCCCACGGCGAGACCCACGAAACCCGGCTCGCTGATCGGCGTGTCGATCACGCGCTCGGTGCCGAACTCCTCC
>CAYTBD010000224.1:0-4657 GCA_964435755.1 uncultured Rhodobacterales bacterium | reverse complement strand
CCGGGGCCTCGCGCAGTTCGACGTCGATTTCCTGACCGTCCACGGCGACCCCCACGTCGTCCGCGCCGCGCGCGAAGGCGCGGGCGGCAGCGACGTGAAGATTCTCGCCGTCACGATCCTGACCTCGCTCGACCGCGCCGATCTCGATGCGAGCCTGATCCGCGATGGAGCGGTCCCCGACCTCGTCGTCGACCGGGCGTCCCGCGCCTTCGAGGCCGGTGCGCACGGCGTCATCGCCTCGCCGCAGGAGGCCGCGCGCATCCGCGCCCTGCCGCAGGCCGCGGGCCGGCTCATCGTGACGCCCGGCGTCCGGCCGGCGGGCACCGACCCGGGCGACCAGAAACGGGTGACGACACCGGCGGAGGCCATCGCCGCGGGCGCCGATCACGTCGTCGTCGGCCGGCCGGTCCACCGTGCGGCCGATCCGAAAGCGGCGGCGGAGTCCATCCTCGCCGAGCTGTCCTCGCCGCAGGCCCGTCGCCCGAACCGGGACTGACGGAACCGCCTCAGGGACAATCCCTCACCCATCCGGGCATTGATCCGACTTCACCGACGGAAACCGCTGAATTCGCGCGTGTTTGTGGCCTTCCGCCACGATTTCGCCCAACTTCCCCTTGTCGCTCCGACGGGGGCCGGGGCGGCCTCGTAATTGGAAAAGCGACATGTTCGACATCATCTTCATTGTCTTCGCGCTCACCGTCGTCGTCGGCCTCGGGCTGATCGCGGTCAGAGTCATTGCCGAACGCATCGTTGAAATGCGCAATGCCCGTCTCAAGACGCATCTCGACTGGGTCAATCCGCAGGTCGTCACGGGTGCCCGCAGGATGAAGCGTCGCCGCTGACCTCTGCCGCAGTTGCGGCACGTCCCGGCCCGATTCCAGACCCGGCCGCCCAACGATCACCGCCGAAACGGTGAATTGTCGGAACCTCGCCGACGGTGGCGTCGGGAAATCTGACGAAAAGAGGCCACCCGCCTCGAAAATGCCCGAATCTGTCGTCTGTATTGCCTCAACCGGTCGGAATCGGACCGGTCTATCATGAACAGCACATACGGAGCCGCCCCATGCCTCTTGCGATCTTTCTGCCGTTCGCCATCGTCCTCATGGCGTACTACGCCTACTACTGGACGGGCCTTACCGCAGTGATGCTCGAGGACGCCCGCTACAACCGCGTGAAGCGGGACATCGACTGGACCCCGGGCCGTTCACGCAGCGGGCGGCGCAAGTCCGGCCTCGTCAGGCGCTGACCGTATTCAGTCCTCGTTGATGTCCCGGTCGAACGTCGTGATCTGACCCTTCCGGACGCCGAGGACGAGCCGCACCGCAATCCAGGCCACCAGCGACACGATCGAGAAGAACAGCGCCGTCATCGACCACGACGTCATCAGCCACGCCGCGAGCGGTCCGCCCATGAGGAAGACCAGCCCGGTGACGGCCGCGCCCACGCCGAAGCCCACGAAGACATATCCCGGCACGATCACCTCGACGATGCCGAGCACCACCGCGCCGGACATCCAGATCCACCATTCCGACCACATCACGCCCGCCCCCGGAGAAGCTTGAATGCGTCGCCGAACGCCTCGAGCGCCGCCGCCGGCAGGATGATCGTCTGCTTGCCTTGACTGTTGCCGAGCGCGTTCAGCGCGTCGACCTGCTTCAGCGCGACCTGATACTGCGCCGCCTCGAGCCCGTTCTCCTTGATCGCCTCGGCGATGACCGCGGTCGAGAACGCCTCGGCCTCGGCCAGCACGCGCTTGGCCTTGGCCTCCTGCTCGGCGGCATAGAGGTCGCCGTCGGCCTGCAATTCGACCGCCCGCTTCGTGCCCTCGGCCCGCGTCACCTGCGCCCGCCGCTCGCGTTCGGCGTTGAGCTGCTGGAGCATCGCGTCCCGCGTCGCCTGGTCGAGGTTCACATCCAGGATCTCGGTCCGCGTCACTTCGATCCCCCAGTTGTCGACCGCGTCCGCCACGGAGGCCTTGATCGTATCGATCACGGCCGAGCGGTTCGACTGCACCTGGTCGAGCTCCATCTTTCCGATCTCGGCCCGCACGATCCCCGCCACCGTCGTCGCGATCGCCGCGTCCACGTCACGGATCCGGTACACCGTCTTCTCCGGTTCGAGGATGCGGTAGAACACGCTCGTGTCCACCTTCACCAGCACGTTGTCGAGCGTGATCGCGTCCTGGCTGGCCGTGGGAAGCTGCCGTTCGAGGATCGACACCTTGTGCGCGACCCGGTCGAGGAACGGCACGATGAAGTTGATCCCCGGCCCCAGCACCGATTTCAGCCGGCCGAAGCGTTCGATCACGAACTTCTCCGACTGCGGCACGATCTTCACCGCGAGGAAGATGCTCAGAATGATGAACCCCGCGAGCAGAAGCGTCGTGATGCCGCCGCCGCTCAGCCCCGGAATGACTTGATCCATATGTCCCTCTCGAAATGTCCGGCGGGGTTGCCCCGCGCGCGGTCCTTACATCCGGCAGGTCGGGCAACAATAAGGCGCCGGTCGGGCGGCTTTCGGGATTTGCGAAACAAACCACGCCGAACGCCCCGTTTCCAATGCGTCCCCCCTCCCGCAAGATGCGGGCGGTCGGCCGGAGGGCCAACCAGACGGGCCTCCGATTTCCGGGTCATCACAGGTCAAGACCGGTGACACCGGGCGGGGGCACCGCCCGGGACGCCCGTCATTTGAATTGCGAAACCGCGACTTCGGAAGGCTTCAACCGGTCCGTGCCTCAGCGAAGGAAATCAGCCGCCGGCTTTTTTCGTTCCAGAGCTGCCGTCCCACGGAGGTCAGGCTTTGCCGCATCGTCAAGCGCTGAGCCTCGGCGAGTTCCGGGTGATCGCGCAGGATTTCCGGCAGACGGTAGAACGGGACGCGGCTTTGCAGGTGGTGAACGTGATGCACGCCGATGTTGGCCGTGAACCAGCGCAGCACACCCGGCAGGACATAGTGCGAACTGCCGTGAAGCGCGGCATCATGGAGCTGCCAGGCAGGTTCGTGATCCCAGCTTGTGTCCTCGAACTGGTGCTGGACATAGAACATCCAGACGCCGATGGAGGCCGCAACGAGCGTCATTGGCACGAACACCACCAACAGGACAGCGGCCCCGCCTAAGTAACCGATGCCGCCGACGAGAACCGCGAGAGCCGCGTTCGTTCCCATCGCGCTGACCCAATACCGCGCGCCATCATGCATGAGGCCGACCGGGAGCCGGTTCTGAAGGAAGAAAAGGTAGAAGGGGCCGAGCCCGAACAGGACCAGCGGGTGGCGGTAGAGGCGGTACAGCAGGCGGTGGAAAGCGGAGAGGTTGTGGTATTCCGTCACCGTCAACGTCCGGACGTCACCCATTCCCCGCTTCTCCAGGTTCCCCGCCGAAGCGTGATGAACGGCATGGGTTCGGCGCCATACGTCGTAGGGGGTGAGCGTCACCACCCCGATCGCTCGGCCAATCCAGTCGCTGACGACCCTGCTCCTGAAAAAGGACGCGTGGCCGCAGTCGTGCTGGATCATGAAAAGGCGGGCGAGAAATCCCGCGTTCAGGACGGAAAGCGCCGCGGCAAGCACGTAGCTGACGTCGACGCTCCACCAGGCCAGCGCCCAGAGAGCCACGAACGGCCCGACCGTGACGAACAGCTCCCAGCCGCTTCGCCAGTGTGACGGCTCACGGTACCGCGAAAGGATGGCGACCCAATCGCGTGGGTCGCGAGTTTCGCCCGAGACATGGGCAGTAGAGCGGGAGGAATCAGGGATCTGCGTCAGGGTTTGGTTCGCTTTCTTGTCGATGGTTTTCGGCTCGTCGCCGGCGTCTCGGCCTTCGGCGCGGACGCCTCGTTTTCAAGGCGGGCCGCGCGCAGACGTTTCGTCTTCGCGTCTCTGGCGGCAGTCTCTTTTTCGATGAGGCCCTTCGCGACTGTGGTCGTGTTTTCAGCCTTGGTTTGCGACCTGGACGCGCGGAACAGGGTGTGCTTCGTCGCCACGGAACGTCTCCTTTTTTCGGCAGGGATGCAAGTCTTCGGCGCACTCGTGATCAACCAACCGGCCGATGAGGCGCAGTACTGCTCATTCAGCGGCGCCGGCGACGACGATCAGCCGACCGCGGGATGATCCGATCGGGCGCTGACATATCGGCAAATGGAGATCCTTCTCTCCAACCGCAAGCAACACGGGGAAAGAATTCGGCTTGGTCCACCCGCTTCCTCACAAGCCGGGGCCAGCCTATACTGCCCCCATGCCCGCCCTCTGCCGCGACTGCCTGACCACCTTCGACAGCGCCCGCCGCTGTCCGGCCTGCGGCCGCCCGAGGGTCATCGAGCACCCCGAGCTTTTCGACCTCGCCATCGCCCACATGGATTGCGACGCCTTCTACGCCGCCGTTGAGAAACGCGATGACCCCGCCCTCCGCGACCAGCCGGTGATCGTCGGCGGCGGCCGGAGGGGCGTCGTCTCGACCGCCTGCTACATCGCCAGGATCAAGGGCGTCCGCTCCGCCATGCCGATGTTCCAGGCCCTGAAACTCTGCCCCGAAGCCGTGGTCGTGAAGGGCCGGATGGACCGCTACGTCGAGGTCTCCCGACAGGTCCGCGCTATGATGGACGACCTGACCCCCGCGGTCGAACCCCTCTCCCTCGACGAGGCCTTCCTCGACCTCGGCGGA
>CAYTBD010000223.1:0-4658 GCA_964435755.1 uncultured Rhodobacterales bacterium | reverse complement strand
GCCTCCAAGTGGAGAAGCTGGGCGACGACGAGCTGACTCATCCCGTCGTGGATCGGGCCGTTCACGAAGATGATCCGCTCCTTCAGGAGCCGCGAGAAGATGTCGTAGGCCCGCTCGCCCCGGCTCGTCTGCTCGACCACCATCGGGACGAGGTTCATGTAGGTTTCGATGGGGTCTTTCATGCGCGCTCGCCTTGTTGTTCGGAGTGAATACCGTCGCAGGTGTTGCGGGAGTCTTAGTTCTCCGCTCCGGGCGCCGCAAGGGCGGGCGGCCCGGCATGATTGCAGCACCGGAACGCCGCTGCTCTCGGATCGGTTCACGCCGTGGTCGCGGATGGAGGCAGCCGCGCTCCGCTCTCGGGTCGGTGCGCGATAAAGCCCGCCGCCGCGGTGCCGTCGCTGCCTTCGATCAACAGGCTGCCGCCCACCTCGTCGGGAATGCGCGTTGACGGGTCGAAGCCGAAGAAGAAGCCCTGGGCGCGTTCATTTGACACGGCTCCCTCGGGATCCGCGGCCAAGGCGTCGTCGCAGTCGGCCTCGATCGTTCCCGCCACGAACTGGCTGTCCCGGATGAGCATGTCCCGCACCGACAGGTTGTCGATCGCGGGAAGCACGGGGTTGCCGACGCCATCGACGGCCGTGTCGTCGAAGACGAGCCCGACGGAGGCTGTTCCGGCCGCGAATTCCGCCCGCACCTGAGCCGATGCCGTCTGCTCGGTCACGTCGCCCGAGCCGGAATCGACGAGGATCGCGGAGCCGGGCCCGGCGTATGTCGCAGTCCCCGAGACGGGCATGTCGCCCGCCTCGCTCATGATCCCGAAGATGCCGTTGGCGAGCACTTTTCAGTGCGTCGGCGCTGGCCACGCCATCGCATCGCGGAGGTGCCCGATGCGCCGGAGCGCCTGCGCAAGGTCCGACGGATCAGATCGCGAGGCCTTCGGCATCGAAGAAATAGGTGGCCTCGTCGAAGGTCACGCCGACAGTCTCGCCCGGCCGCACCGTCGTGTCTCCGATCACCCGGACCACGATCTGGCCCAGCGCACCGCCGTCCACGATGACGAACGTGTCCGCGCCCAGGTATTCCAGCACGTCGACCACCCCGTCGCACTGCCCGGTGCCCGGCGCGCCGAGCGTGATGTGCTCGGGCCGCGCACCCAGATGCGTCGCCGGGCGGTCGCCCGGGAAATCGCCGCCGCGCCCGCCCTCGAGGAAGTATCGCCCGCCCTCGGTCCGGCAGGGCATCACGTTCATCTTCGGGCTGCCGATGAACTGCGCCACGAAAAGGTTCGCGGGCTTCTCGTAGAGATCCCGCGGCGTGCCCACCTGCGCGATCTTCCCGAAGTCCAGCACGACGATCCGGTCGGCCAGCGTCATCGCCTCGATCTGGTCGTGGGTGACGTAGATCATCGTGCGGTCGAGGTTCTGGTGCAGCTTGGCGATCTCGTAGCGCATCTCGACCCGGAGCGCGGCATCGAGGTTCGAGAGCGGCTCGTCGAACAGGAAGGCTGTCGGATCGCGCACGATCGACCGCCCGATCGCCACCCGCTGGCGCTGTCCGCCCGAAAGCGCCTTGGGCCGCCGGTCGAGATAGGGCTCGAGCTTCAGGATGCGGGCGGCCTCGGCGACCTTCTCGGCGATCTCGGCCCTGGGACGCCCCGCCGTCTTCAGCGAGAACCCCATATTGTCGCGCACGCTCATGTGCGGATAGAGCGCGTAGGACTGGAACACCATCGTCAGCCCCCGCTTCGCCGGCGGGTCCGAGGTCACGTCCCTGCCGTCGATCAGGAGGCTCCCGCGCGAGATCTCCTCGAGCCCCCCGATCATCCGCAGGAGCGTCGATTTCCCGCAGCCCGAGGGGCCCACGAAGATCACGAACTCGCCCTCCGGGATCGCCAGGTCGACGCCCTTGATGACCTGCGCCTCGCCGAACCACTTCTCGACGGCATTCAGTTCGATCGCGCCCATCACGCCCTCTCCGCCGACGGCGAGGCCCAGCCGAGCCAGACCGCCGCCGTCCAGGTGAAGGTCCCGCCGCCCGCCGGGCTCCCGTCGGTCGGGTCGAAATACTCCGCGAAGCCGTGCCGGGCGATGAGAGCGGCGGTCTCGGTCCGCAGCCGGTCCGCCTGCGCTTCGTGTCCGGCGTCCGCCATGCCGATCCCGATCAGCGCGTTGATGATGCACCAGGTCGGCCCGCGCCAGTAGCGCTTCGCGTTGAACTCCGGGCTCTCGGGATCGTGGCTCGGCACCGGATAGCGCACCGCGCTCCAGACCCGCTCGACCTGCGCCAGCATCCGGTCGTCATCGACGCCGCCGTACCAGCAGAGGAACGACGCGCTCGACACGCAGCCCGCGAAGCGCCCCGCGCGGAGGTCTTTCGCATCGTAGCTCGCCAGATCCTCGTTCCAGAGCGTCGCCGCCCCGGCTTCGAGCCTTGCGGTCCAGCCTTCGATGTCAGAGACGTCCTCTCCCAGCGCCCGGCCCATCACCGCGAGGTCGCGGTTCGCGCGCAGCAGGATGAAGGTCATCGTCGGATCGGCCACGCGGAACGGGTTTCGCTCCTTCAGCGCCGCCTCGTCCCAGCCGAGCCGCTTTCCCAGCTGCACCAGCCAGATGTACCGGTCGTAGTCGTACTTGGTGGGTCGCATGGCGGGGTCCACATGGCTCGTGTCGCGGCGGGTGTATTCGCCGACGCCCCTGGGATCGATCGCGGCCATCGCCCCGTCCCAGTCCGGCGCGTTGTCCCGCCCTGCCTCCCAGGGATGGGTGATGCAGATCGCGCCGTCCTCGGCGCGCCAGTCCATGAACCAGCGGTGCCAGTCGCGGAGCCGGGGAAACAGCGCCCGCGCACGCGCCTCGCCCGCCGCACGGTCCTTCTCCCAGATCGCGCGGACGAAGGTGGCCGCGACCGGCGGCTGGCTGATGCCCGACGACAGGATCGGTCCGATGCCCTCCGTCCCCCAGACGTCCGGCCCCGGGAAGTAGCCCGGATCGGGCTTGTGGAAGAGAATGTGCGGCACCATGCCGTTCGGCCACTGGCCCGAGAACAGCGTCTCCACCTCCTGCCACGCCCGGGCCACGTCGAACTGAGCGAAGCCCCAGGCGGCGAAGGCCGAATCCCAGTTCCACTGGTAGGGATAGAGCCCCGCCGTCGGCACCGTATAGCCGCCCCTGTCGTTGCCGCGCAGGATGGCGCGCGCCTGTTCGTCGAGCGCGATGTGATCCATCTGTGTCATCCCTTGACCGACCCCGCGGTCAGTCCCTTTGTCATGAAGCGTTCAAGCCCGAGGAAGAGCACCATGATCGGCACGGTCGCCACGACCGCGCCCGCCATCAGGTGCTGCCGCGGCACCTCGGAGGAGTTGAGCGCGGCGACCCCGCGCGTGAGCGTGAAGATCGACGGATCGTCGAGCAGCATGAAGGCCAGGAGGAACTCGTTCCAGGCGATCATGAAGACGTAGAGGCTGACCGAGGCCAGCGCCGGCAGCGACAGCGGCAGCGTGATCTTCCAGATCACCTGGAGCCGCGTGAGCCCGTCCATCAGCCCCGCCTCCTCGACCTCCGCGGGCAGCCCCCGGAAATAACCCTGCAGCATGTAGAGCGCCACCGGGATCGTCGTGACCGGATAGATCATCACGAGCCCGGTGATCGTGTTCCTGAGCCCCGTCATCGAGAAGGCGATGTAGATCGGCAGCGCCAGCACGATCATCGGCACCATGTAGATGAGCAGGATCGACCGCGAGAACGCCGCCCGCCCCGCGAACCTGAGCCGCGCCACGGCATAGGCGCCGGGAATGGAGAACAGGAGCGTGATGAGGACCGTGAGCGTCGAAACGAGCGTCGACATCCAGAGATAGGTGCCGAAGTTGAAGTCGCGGAAAAGCTCGACGTAGCTGCGGAACAGGCCCCAGCCCTTCGACAGGTCGATGGTGAGGTCGAGCGGGTTCAGCAGAAGCTCCTGCTGGTTCTTCAGGCTCGTCATCACCATCACGTAGAACGGGATCAGCACGATCGCGACGAAGAAGACGTAGCCGAAGGCGGTGAGGAACCGCAGCGCCGCGCCCTCGAACTCGTGCCGCGTCAACGCCCCGTGCGGCAGTCCCCGCAGCATGCGGCTCAGCGGCCAGGCCGCCGAGACGCCGAGCAGCACCCAGGCGACCGCGAGGGCGGTCGTCGAGGTGCCCTCGCCGCCCACCAGCGCCGGACGCCAGAGGAGAAAGGCCGCGGCGGGCGCCAGCGCCAGGAGGGAGGAGAGGGCGACGCGCGCCGCGGCCGTCCGGCCGCCGTCGGGCAGCCAGACATACCCGAGCCAGGCGCCGAACACGAGCGAGGAGAAAAGGACCGGCGCAAGGGGCTCGCCCGTCGTGAAGGACACAGCCACGCAGACGACGACCGCCATCACGAAGGTCCAGAGCGCCCCGATCAGCGGCCCGGCGACGTATCCGAAGCGCAGGAGGCTCACAGCCCTTCCTCCCGGCTGACGTATCTGAAGAAGAAGATCGAGAACAGGATCAGGCAGCCGAAGATCACCACGGCCACCGCCGCGCCCGCCCCGATGTTGGAGATCGCGAAGGCCTGTTCGTAGACGTCCACCGTCAGCGTCCGGGTCCCGGCATTGCCGCCGGTCAGCAGGAAGATGTCGTCGAACTTGTTGAACGTCCA
>CAYTBD010000222.1:0-4671 GCA_964435755.1 uncultured Rhodobacterales bacterium | reverse complement strand
CCGATTCCATGACGTTGGCCTTCTCCATCGAGCAGACCTTGTTCGACCGGCGGCGGGCCAGCTCGAAGGCGGATCGCGCCACGCGCTCGATCTCGCTTTCGGTATACCGCTGCGTGTTGATGCCGACGCGCTCGTTGCCTTCCTCGATGATGCCGCGCGGTTCGCCGAAGTAGACGCCGGACGTCAGTTCCCGCACGATCATGATGTCGAGGCCCGCGACCACGTCACGCTTGAGGGACGAGAAGTCGGCGAGCGCATCGAAGCATTGTGCGGGCCGCAGGTTGGCGTAAAGGTCCATCTCCTTCCGGAGCCTGAGAAGCCCGCGCTCGGGCTTCACGGAGAAGTCGAGATCGTCGTACTTCGGCCCGCCGACCGCGCCGAGCAGCACCGCGTCGGCGGCCTGCGCCTTGGCCATCGTCTCATCGGCGAGCGGGGTGCCGTGCGCGTCATAGGCCGCGCCGCCGACGAGATCCTCGCTCACATCGAAGTGGAGCCCGCGTGATTTGCCGTACCATCCGATGATCTTCCGGACTTCCGCCATGACCTCGGGGCCGATGCCGTCTCCGGGCAGGATGAGGATGGAGGGCGTGCTCATGGTCGCTGGGTCCTTCGTCTGGATGATCCGGCTCCGCCTATCCCCTGGCCGGGACGCGGTCAAGAAAGCGGTAGTGGCGGGCTCGCTGTGTCCCGGACCGGGCCGGCGCGCGGCACGCGCCGCATCGCGTGGGCCATTGGGTTCAGCGTTGCGGACGGCCCGTCACCACAGCGACTTCTCCATGAAGAGGCTGCATGGCAGATCGGCGTAGTCCCCGAACCGCCCGCGCTCCCGGTAGCCAAGCCGCTTGTAGAGCGCCACCGCGGGTTTCAGTTTGGGGCCGGTTTCCAGACGGAGGACCCTCAGCCCGATGTCCCGCGCCGCGTTCTCGACTTCCTCGACCAGGGCGCGTCCGAGGCCGAGGCCCCGGGCGGATCTCGTCACGAAGAGACGCTTCAGTTCACCGTAGCGCAGCATGTCGACGAGGGCGATGCATCCGATCGGCACATCGTCGAGGCGCGCCACGATGAACTGCGTGTTCGGCGTGGCCAGGTGTTCGGCCGAAAGGCTGAAGATCTGATCCGGCGGATACACCTTCTCGATTTCGGTCTGGCTCGCCGCGATCAGTTTTCTGGACCCCGGAGCGACCGGACTTTCCGTCCGGATTTCTATTGTCGGCGCGTCCAGGCTCATCTTGCCTGCGCCGATACTGGTGTGATTGGCAGCATGTCGTCCCACCCTTTGTCGTGTCCCAAGCGCCGTCCCCCGACTCGACGCGGAGCGATTAAGCTTTCCAGAGCTGCTGCCGGTCAAGGCGATTCGTCGCCGGCTTGACGATCTTGGTCTCGCAGCACAGGAGGCCGTCAACATCTTGTGGATAAGGCGGCGGATTGCCAAAGATGATGCGGTCCTCGTTGACTTGTGGCCCGCACCGGTTTCAGAGTCGCGAGACCTAGGGAATCATTCGGGGCACCCGCCTGATGCGTTTCACGCGACTGCGACTGAACGGCTTCAAGAGCTTCGTCGATCCGACCGAAATGGTCATCGCCGACGGGCTCACGGGAATCGTCGGACCGAACGGGTGCGGAAAGTCGAACCTTCTCGAGGCGCTGCGCTGGGTCATGGGGGAAAACCGGCCGACCGCGATGCGCGGCGACGGGATGGAGGACGTGATTTTCGCGGGAACCTCCCGCCGTCCCGCCCGCAACTTCGCCGAGGTCGCTCTCGGGATCGACAACTCCGAACGACTGGCGCCCGCCGGCTTCAACGACAGCGACATCCTCGATATCGTCCGCCGGATCACCCGCGACGCGGGGTCGGCCTACAAGGCGAACGCGAAGGATGTCCGGGCGCGCGACGTGCAGATGCTGTTCGCAGATGCCTCGACCGGGGCGCATTCGCCGGCACTCGTGCGGCAGGGGCAGATAGCCGAACTCATCAACGCCAAGCCGAAGTCCCGGCGCCGCATCCTTGAGGAGGCCGCGGGCATATCGGGTCTCTACCAGCGCCGCCACGAAGCGGAGCTGAAACTGAAGGGCGCCGAGACGAACCTCGCGCGTGTCGACGACGTGATCGACCAACTGGCACAGCAGCTCCAGAGCCTCGCGCGGCAGGCGCGGCAGGCGGCGCGATACCGCGAGATCGGTGCCCAGCTGAGGCAGGCGGAGGGGCTTCTGCTCTATCGGCGCTGGCGGGAGGCCGACGAGGCCCGCGCCCTGGCAGAGGACGCGCTTCGCGACCAGCTGCGCGCCGCGTCCGAGGCGGAACGTCTGGCCCGGTCCGCGACCGCGGAGCGTGCCGCGCGGGACGAGGCGCTTCCGGCCGTGCGCGAGGAGGCCGCGATCGCCGCCGCGGTCCTGCAGCGCCTGGAGCTTGAGCGCCAGTCGCTCGACGATCAGGAGACCCGGGCGCAGGCCGCGGTCCGGGCGCTGTCGGGACGGATCGAACAGATGAGCCGCGACCTCGAGCGCGAATCGGCTCTCAACAACGACGCAGGCGAGACGATCGCGCGGCTCGAGGCCGAGGCGGCCGAGCTCGACGAGGCCGGCGCCGGCCACGAGACGGCGCTCGAAGCGGCCGCCGAGGCGGCGCGGGAGGCGGGTCAGGTGCTGTCCAGGCGCGAAGAGGCCCTGGCTGAACTGACCGAGGACGTGGCGCGGCTTTCGGCGCGTCACCACGCGGCGCACCGGCTCCGCGAAGATGCGAAGACGACGCTCGAAAAGAGCGAAGCCGAAGCGGCGAATGCGAAGGGCAAGGTGGTCGAGTCCGCGGAGGCCATGAGACGCGCCGAAGCGGAGGTGGCGAAGTCGGCCGAAGCGCAGGAGGCGGCGCTGACGGCGGCGGCCGAGGCGGAGGCGGCGCTGGTGGCGGCCGACGATGCGCGCGGCGACGCGCAGGCGCGCGAAGCGGAGGCCCGGGCGCAACGCTCGGAGGCCGAGGGCGAGGTGTCGGCGCTCCGCGCCGAGGCGGGGGCTCTTGCGCGTCTCGTCGACCGGGACACCGCGGAGGGTGGGCAGGTTCTCGACCTGCTGCGCGTCCGGTCGGGCTACGAAAAGGCGCTCGGTGCCGCCCTCGCGGACGACCTTCGCGCCCCGGCGATCGACGAAGACGGCGGATCGGGCTGGGCGCAGCTCCCGGGCTATGCGACGCCGCAAGTGTTGCCCGAGGGGGTCACGGCTCTGACGAACTATGTGTCGGTGCCCGCGGTTCTGGTCCGGCGCATGGGGCAGGTAGGCCTCGTGGACCGATCCGACGGGCCGCGGCTTCAGGCGGATCTGAAGCCCGGTCAGCGCCTCGTCAGCGTCGAGGGAGATCTCTGGCGATGGGACGGGCTGCGCGCGAGCGCCGAGGATGCGCCGTCGGCGGCCGCGCTTCGTCTTCAGCAGCTCAACCGGCTTCAGGAGCTCAAGCAGGATATCGAGGAAGCCACCGCGCGGGCCGATGGCGCCGCGCGGGCGCACGACCTGCTCAAGGCCCGTCTCGCCGAGGCGACGGCCGCCGACGCCGCGGCCCGCGACGCGCGCCGGGCAGCCGACCAGGCGGTGACCGAGGCCAGTCGCGCGCTGTCGCGCGCCGAAGCCGAGTGCGACATCTCGGGTGGCCGGCTCGAGAGCCTTCGCCTCGCCGTGGCGCGGCATGACGAAGCCGCGTCCGATGCACGTCAGGCGCTGCGGGACGCCGAGCGCGCCGTCGCCGATCTGGACGATCTCGACGCCGCCCGGGCGGAGGCGGAAGACGTCAAGACCACCGTCGAGGCCGCGCGGCTGACGATGATCGCCCGCCGCTCTGCGCATGACGAGCTTCGGCGCGACGGCGAGGCGAGAGACCGGCGGCGCAAGGATCTCACCCGCGAACTGGAGACATGGCGGAACCGGCTCGAGACCGCCGGCGAGCGGATCTCCGAAATCGAAGACCGGCGCGAGGCGGCGCGGCGGGAACTGTCGATCGCCTCGGCGCAGCCCGAGGAGATCGCGGCGAAACGGCTGAAGGTCGAGGATGCGAAGGCCGATGCCGAAGCGCGCAACCGCGCCGCGTCGGACAGGCTCTCCGAAGCGGAGACCGCGCAGCGCGACGCCGTCGCCGCCGAGCGTGACGCCGAGCGCCGCGCGTCGGATGCGCGCGAGGCACGGGCACGGGTTGAGGCGCGGGCCGAGGCTGCGCGCGAGGCGGTCGAGGCGGCGGTGGACCGGATCGGGGAGGAACTCGAAACGACGCCGCAGAAGCTTCTTTCGAAGCTGGAAAGCGATCCCGAGCGGATGCCGTCGTCTGACGCGATCGAGGCCGACGTGCAGCGGCTGAAGCGACAGCGCGACGCGCTGGGCGCGGTGAACCTTCGCGCGGAAGAGGATGCCCGCGAGGTCCAGGCGGAGCACGACACGCTCGTCGCCGAGAAGGCGGACCTCGAAGACGCGATCCGCGCGCTGCGGACGGGGATCGCGAATCTCAACCGCGAAGGCCGGGAGCGGCTCCTCACCGCCTTCGAGCAGGTGAACTCGAACTTCTCGATGCTCTTCACCCACCTCTTCGGCGGTGGCGAGGCCAAGCTCGTCATGGTGGAGAGCGACGACCCGCTCGAGGCCGGGCTCGAGATCATGTGCCAGCCGCCGGGCAAGAAGCTGTCGACGCTGTCGCTGCTG
>CAYTBD010000221.1:0-4675 GCA_964435755.1 uncultured Rhodobacterales bacterium | reverse complement strand
GCGCCACCGGGCCCGGACGCATCAGGCGACGACCTTGTCGCCCGAAATCCCGGAAATCGCCTGGACCAGCCCGTCCTCCGTCACCTCGTCCGACGTGAATTCGCGCACGATCCGGCCGTGGTGCATGGCGACGATCCGGTCCGAGACATGAAGGACCTCGGGCATTTCAGAACTGACGACGATGACGGCGTAGCCCTGTTGCGCGAGCCCCCGGATGAGGTTGTGGATCTCGGATTTGCTGCCGACGTCGATCCCGCGCGTCGGTTCATCGACGATCAGGACGTTCGGGTGCATCGAGAGCCACTTGCCGATCACGATCTTCTGCTGGTTGCCGCCCGAGAGATTGCCGACGATCTGTTTCCAGCCCGGCGTGCGGATGTCAAGCTTGTCGCGATACTGATCGAAGATCGCGACCTCCGCGCCGTCGGAGACGAAAGGCCCCGCTTTCAGATCGTCGACCTGCGGCAATGTCATGTTGTCCCGGCAGTTCATGCCGAGCACGAGGCCCTGTCCCTTGCGGTCCTCAGGCACAAGCGAAATCCCGAGCCGGATCGCGTCGACCGGCGAGTTGATCCGGACCTCCTGTCCATCCAGGAGAATCTGACCGCTGGACGGCGCTCTCAGCCCGAAAACCGTCTCGACGATCTCCGTCCGGCCCGCTCCGACAAGGCCGTAGAAGCCGATGACCTCTCCACGATGCACCTTGAAGCTGACGTCTCGATAGAGCGATCCGCAGCTGAGCCCCCGCACTTCCAGCGCCACGTCGCCGAGTTCGGCATGCTGGTGGTTGCGCGACAGGTCGAGCGACCGGCCGATCATCAGCTGGGTGACCTCGTCCTCGTTCGTGGCCGCCGTCTCCAAGGTGCCGCGATACTGGCCGTCGCGCAGGACGCTGATCCGGTCGGTGATCTTGAAGATCTCCTCCATCCGGTGCGAGATGTAGATGATCCCCACGCCCCGCGATCTGAGGTCGGCGATCACGTCGAACAGCACCACCTTTTCGGCGTCTGTGAGCGACGCTGTCGGTTCGTCGAATATGACGGCCCGCGGATCCACGGTCAGCGCCCGCGCGATCTCCACCATCTGCTGGTTGGCGATCGAGAGGTCGCCCACGCGCTTGCGGGCGTCGAAGGAGACGTTCAGGGTCTTGAGAATGCGATCGGTCTCGGAGAAGAGCTTCTCCCAGTCGACCCGGCCGAAACTCTTCCGCGGAAGCTCGCCGAGATAGATGTTTTCGGCCACGGACAGTTCATCGGCGAGGCTGAGTTCCTGATGGATGAAGACGACGCCTTTCGCCTTGGCCTCCATCGGAGAGGCCATAACAATGGGCTGCCGCTCCATGTATATGCGCCCCTCGTCGGGCTGGTAGATCCCGCCAAGGACCTTCATGAGGGTCGATTTGCCCGCGCCGTTCTCGCCCATCAGCGCGTGCACCTCCCCGGGCATGACGGTGAAGGACACGCCGTCGAGCGCCCGGACGCCCGGGAAGGTCTTCACGATGTTCTCGAGGCGCAGGGCCGGTAGGGTGTCGGTCATATCTTGAGCTCCTCCCTGCCCTTCCGGTTCAGCTGCCGGTCGAGGAACAGAACCGCGATGAGAATGAGACCGATCACGAGGTTCACCGTCTCGGTATCCGCGCCGATATGGCCGAGCCCCTTCCTCAGAAGCTGGATCGCGATGACGCCGCCGATCGTCGAGATAATGGATCCGTAGCCGCCGGCGAGCTTCGTGCCTCCGAGCACCACGGCCGTGATCGCCCAGAGCTCGTAGAGCATCCCGTCATTCGGGTTCACCGAACCGGACTCGGAGTAGAAGACGACGGCGCTGAGCGCGGCGAGGAAACCGATCAGCATGAAGTTGATCAGGAAGTGCGGACCGACACGGATGCCCGCGTTGACGGCGGCTTCCCGGTTGTTGCCGATGGCATAGGCGTTCCGGCCGTGCACCGTCCGCGTCATCAGAAGCCATAGCGCAAGCGCCGCGCCGAACAGGAACCAGGTCGCGGTGTGGAGCCCGAGGAACTGCGCCTCGGCAAAATCGACGAGCGTCCAGTTGAGGTGCGAGGTCGGCTGCTCGCCATTGTATATGAAGACGAGACCCCGGTAACCGAGCATCGATCCCAGCGTGACGATGAAGGCGTCGACGCCGGTCTTCCAGACGATCAGCCCGTTGATCGCGCCGAGGACGGTCCCGGTCAGCAGAGCAAGCATCCACGACACCGGGATGACCCAGTCGCCGAGGCCCTGAAAGATCGGCCAGGTCATCGAGTCGAGCAGCACCACCGCCGAGAGGGCGTAGGTCGCTCCGACCGACAGGTCGATATTGCCGTTGATCATGATGATCGTCATGCCGAGCGCGATGATCCCGATCGGCGCCGACTGCTTCAGCAGAAGCAGCATGTTGTCGAAGTCCATGAAGGCCTTGTCGGACACCGACAGGAACTCGCCCGCGATGGAGAAGAAGGCGAGCTCGAACAGGATGAAGACCCAGATCGCGCCCTGCTTGATCAGGTTGTTTCGGCTTTCAGCGTTCATGCCCGGCCCCTCATGCGATCGGCGACCAGAGCCGGCCGCGCTTGGCGGCGATGTCGAGCCATACCGCGAGAATGATGATGGCCCAGGTCACGACGTACTGCGCGTAGAACGCGAGCCCCATGAGGAGCAGGCCGTTCTGGATGAACCCGAGAATCAGGACACCGATCACCGTCTTGAAGATCGTGCCGGACCCGCCGAGAAGCGACGCGCCGCCGAGAATGACCGCGGCGAGCACCTCCAGTTCCATGCCCTGCCCGACGGTGTTCTGGCTGCCCAGCGAACGGCTCGCCTGGAGAAGCCCGGCGGTGGCCACGCAGAAGGCGGAGACGAGGTAGGTGTAGAACACCACGCGCGCCCTCGGCACGCCCGAGAATGTCGCCGCCGTGCCGTTGCCGCCGACGGCGTAGACTTTCCGGCCGAACGGAGTCTTAGACAGCACGACGCTCAGCACGACCGCGAGTCCCGCGAACATCAGGATCGGGACCGGCACCCCGGCGATGACCCCCTGACCGAAGACAGAGAACCACGTGCCCTCCTTGTCGGCGATATCCATGTTCTGGCCGCCGGAATACGTCAGCGTCAGCCCGTGGATCGCCGAAAGCATGCCGAGCGTGACGATGAGCGAGTTGAGTTTCAGGTAGCCCACCAGGAATCCGATGAACGCGCCCAGTCCGAGCGTCATCGCGAACATGGCGGGAATCGCGAGCGCCGGCCCGAGCTTGTCGTGGAGATCCAGCACGACGATCGTCGAGAACGACATCATCGAGCCGACCGAGAGGTCGAGATTGCCCCCGATCACGACGAAGGTCACGCCCAGCGCCATGACGCCGAGGATGGCGGATGATCGGATCACGCCGAAGATGTTGTCGACGGCGAAGAATCTCTCGTTGGCGAGGGCGAAGCCGATCATGAAGACGACGAAGGCGATCAGGATTCCCTGACGCGCGACGACGCCGCCGATGTCTCTCTTGCCCTTCGTCAGTTCAGCCATCTGTTCCTCCCCTTCCGGCCGTCCCGGTGTCACTCAGACGAGCGTCATCCCTCCGTCGATCATGATGATCTGGCCTGTCATGTAGTCGCTGTCCTTCGACGCCAGGAACGTCGTGGTTCCCGTGATATCGGCGGGCGTCGCGACGCGCCCCTTGAGGATATCCGCCGAGAACTCCTCCATCGCCTGACCCGGACGCTCTGCGGCCCCGATGTCCATGAGGTCGCGGTCGACCTGCTCCCACATCTCGGTGGCGACGACGCCGGGGGCGAACCCAGTGACAGTGATATCATGTTTCGCCAGGTCACGCGCTGCCGATTGGGTGAGCGACACGACCGCCCATTTCGACGCGCAGTACGGAGCGACGTTGTCGAAGCCCTGCCGGCTCGCGATCGAGGCGGTGTTGACGATCTTGCCGCCGCCGCCCTGCGCGATCATCTGGCGCGCGGCTTCCTGCATCCCGATGAGGCATCCGAGCCCGTTGACGTTCATCACGAACGCCCAGTTGTCCTCGGTGACGTCCATGAACTTGAGCGGACGGTTCACGCCGGCGTTGTTGAACGTCACGTCCAGCTTTCCGAAAGCGGCGACAGCGTGCTCTATCATCCGCCGCACCTGTGCGCGGTCCGTGACATCGACGGCGGCATGCGTGACAGCGCCTCCGCCCGAGCGCGCACGGGCGGCGTTCTCCGACGCGACCCGCGCCACGCCGTCCGCGTCGATGTCCGCAAAGCAGACGTCCGCCCCCTCGTCGAGGAGCGCCTCGCCGATGGCGCGGCCGATCCCTCGTGCGGCTCCGGTCACGATGCAGGAGCGTCCGGAGACACGTCCCATCGCACTCCTCCCTGTTCCGTCGGCTGGTTCGCGTGCGAACGAAAGGACACGCGGGACGCGCGCAAGCGCGCCCCGCGCATCGGGCGGGGGAGGATCCTAGAAGACGGGCTTCGTGAACTCGCCCATGTTGTCCTGCGTGATCTTCGGCGTGTCGAAGTAGTTCAGGAACGGCACGTCCTCGCCGTCGAGCACGTCGATGGCGGTCTGCAGCGCGGCCTCGGCGTCATCCACCGGCGACTGGTAGATCGAGCCCCAGTAGTCGCCCGCTTCCATCGCCTCGTAGCCCACCGAAAAGTTGGTCGCGCCCACGAAGACGATA
>CAYTBD010000220.1:0-4676 GCA_964435755.1 uncultured Rhodobacterales bacterium | reverse complement strand
ACGACAACCCGGCCGTTTCGATGCTGACCTACGCGGCGTTTCCCGGCGTGCCGATGGACTTCCTGAACGCCACCGCGCGGGCGAGTTGGGGATTCATCCGGAACCAGGACGACAGGTACGGCGTGAAGGTCGTGGCCGAGGAGGCGATCAGCCTCAAGTGGCAGGTGGACGAGTACAGCTACTCGGTGCCCGCGAACTTCAAGCGGCTGAAGCGGCTCGGATACGAGACGCGGGCGGATCTCGCGCGGTTCTTCGAATTCCTGCCCGCGCTCGTCAAGGTCACCGAATACGACCTCGACGAGATCGCGCGCCTCCTCAACAGGGTGGAGCCGGAACTTGCGGGCCCCGGCACCTACACGGTCTCGAACCTCAAGGAGATCGCGCGGGCCTGGATGGACGACATGCACGAATACTGCAACGTCTGGAATTCGGTCTCGCACCTCGATCCGCATCAGACCGGATTCATGCTCGATCTGAGAAACTTCCGACGCGAGAATCCTTGGCTCCGCGCGAACCTCGGGTCCGACGACCACTTCGACTATATGCGGCCGGTCGATGGACGGACGGTCTTCACCTCGCTCCGGAACGGGCCGGAGGGCATGCAGGTCTTCACGATCACCCACATGGAAGGCGGCGAGACGCACGAGTTCGATCCGCTCAGGCTGCCGATCCGGGGCATCGAGGGGTTCGGCTGGGAGCTGAAGCTGCGGACGCCGGGGATCGGGCCGGACTTCGTCGGGGGGCCGATCACGCTCCGGGACTCGATGGGCCTCGTCTACACGCGGATGCGCTAGCCCCTCAAGGTCGCCCGGTCGGCGACGACGGTGCCGCCGGTGATCGAGTCGCCCGGATGGGTGATGACGGTCTCGCCCGTTTCGAGCCCGGAGAGAACCTGCGCCGTCCGGTTGTTCTGACGGCCGATCTCCACGGTCCGGCGCGTCGCGACGCCATCCTCGACAACGAACACGGCCCAGTCTTCGCCGTCCCGCCAGAGCGCCGAGAGCGGCACCTGGACCGCGTCGTCGGCCTGCCATTCGACGACGCGCAGAAAGACGGAGAATCCGTCGCCCAGTCCCTCGCGGTCCTCGGGCGGCGAGACGAGGGTGAAGACGGCGTCGACGCGCTGCTCCTCGATGCCGAGGGCCGAGACCTTGGTGCGGGCGGAGGGCTCGATCTTGCGAAGCCGCGCCTCGAGCGGATGCGGGCCGCCCCAGCGCTCGACGATGGCCTGCGCGCCGGGTTCGAGCCCGACGGCGTCGGACGACAGGAGATCCGCCACGATCTCGAGATCGTCGGGCTGTCCGACGCTGAGAAGCGTGGTGCCCGCCGCGACCGGGCGTTCGCTGACGACGTCGACCGACAGGATCTCCCCGTCGATGGGCGCGTGCAGCTCCACACAGCAGGTCTCGGGTCCGGTCCGGCCGTTCTCCGTCGGCTGGAGCAGCGCCGCCTGTGCGCGGGCCAGCGCGCTTTCGGCCATGCTGAGCTGCGATCTCGCGGCGTCGAGCGTGGCCTCGCGGACCAGCAGCCGCTGCTCGGCGTCTTCGAGTTGCGACTGGGAGGCGACGCCGGAGGAGACGAGACGCTGCGTCCGGGACCACTGTCGCTCGGCCAGCGACACGTCCTCTTCGGCCTGGCGGACCTGGCTTTCCGCGACGGCGAGCGCGGCTTCGGCTTCCCGTACACCCGCCTCGGCCTGAAGTCGCGAGCGGGCGTCGAGCAGGGCCGGGGCCACCGGCTCCACACGCGCAACGACGGTTTCGCCCTCAATGACCTTTTCCCCGACGCGGACGGGCGAGCGGAGCGCGGTTCCGGCGATCGGCGAGGCGATTTCGTAGACCTCCCGGATCCGGGTCCTGCCATCGGCATCGACCGTCACGCGCATCGGTCCCTCCGTGACGGTGGCGAGATCGACCGGGACCGGATCCTGCCGCAGCGCGACGTAGGCGAGCGAGCCGACGATCAGCAGGCCGAGGACGATCAGGACGATGCTGCGGGGTCTGAGGCGCATGGGGTCACTCCCGGGTTTTCATGACCGCGACGAGATCGAGCCTGTCGATGCGGCGCCGCACGACGAGCACGGCGGCAAGCGAGGCGGCGAGCACGACGAGGCTCGCCACGGCGAAGGTCGCGGGTTCGAGGACGAGCGGGATGCGATAGAGGTCGCTCTCGAAGCCTTGCGTGGTGGCGAAGACGATCAGGTAGCCGAGCAGCCAGCCGAGCGGCTGGGCCAGCACCGTGAGGATCATGATCTCGCCCACGAGGATCAGCGAGACCTCCGCGCGGGTGAATCCGAGGATGCGCAGGCTCGCGAATTCACGGGCGCGTTCGGAGAGCTGGATCCGGGCCGAGTTGTAGCTGACGCCCACGGTGATGAGCGTCGCGATGGCGATGTAGATCGTCATCATGATGACGACGTTCTCCTCGATCGTGTCCTCGAAGGACCGCCGCGTGTCGGTCAGCATGATCGTGCCGGTGAGCCGGGGGATGTCCTTCAGCGCCGCGTGCAGATCGTCCATGCGGCTTTCGTCGACGAGGAGGTTCGCCGTCGAGATCTGCGGCGATTGCCGGAACAGGCGGCTGAGCGTCTCGAGGTCCATGTAGGCGCCGAGCCCGAAATACTGCGGCACCGTTCCCGCGACCGGCAGCGAGACCGTTTCCCGGCGGCCGGAGAGGAACTCGGCCTCGATCACGTCGCCCGTCCGGGCCCGCAACTGTTCGGCCAGCGTTTCCGACAGCAGGATGCCGCCCGGAGGCGCGTCGACCACGGTTCCGTCGCCCGAGACGATCCGGCTGAGGTCGGTCCCCGGCCGCCGCGCCTCGATCGGCACCCGCTTCTCGAACCGCCCGTGCCGGAGGATCGCCGCCTGAAACTGCTGCCCCTCGGCGAACAGAACGCCCGGCAGGTCCTCGATGTCCGGCAGAACCGTTTCGGGGAGGTCCTGCGAGAACAGCAGCATCACGTCCTGCCGGTTGCCCTGGTAGAAGGCGGTGTCGACGATCGTGTCGAGGCTGTCGTCGAAGAAGCTCGCCGCGACGAGGATGGACACGGCGAGCGCGAGGCCGAGACCCGAGAGCAGGGACCGGACCGGCCACCGGACGAAGCTGCGCACGATCATCATCATCGGCTGGGAGAAGCGGAGCGCGTGCATCACCCGGTCGAAGACGGTCCGGCGGAAGCGGGGCGGGGCCGGGGGCGCCATCGCGACGGCTGGGGGCAGTCTCGCGGCGCGCATCGCGGATTGCGCGGCCCCGAGACCCGCTGTGGCGAGGCCGAGGACGCCGCTCACCACGAAGACCCCGTAGGAGACCTGGTAGATCAGGTAGGGGAAGTTGAAGAAGTCTGCGTAAAGTACTGCCAAAGCTTGGGAAAGCCAGTCGCCGACGGCCCAGCCGATCAGGATCCCGACGACCGCGATCAGCCCGGCGAGCAGGAGGTAGTGCACGCTGATCTCGACATCCGAGTATCCCAGCGCCTTCAGCAGCCCGATCTCGCTCCGCTCCAGCGCGATGATCCGGCCGATCACCATGTTCACGAGAAACGCGCTGATGCCGAAGAAGACCGGGGGCAGAATGACGCCCATCGACCGCAACTGCTGAATCTCCGCATCGATGAACGCGTTCGACTCCTGCTGGCCCCGGTCATAGGCGCCGAGGCCGCCATACGGCTCGAGCAGGTCGTCGAGCCGGTCCTTCACCGCTTCGAAATCGGTGCCGGTCGCGAGCTTGAGGCTGATGGAATTGAAGGCGCCGGCCATGTCGAACGCGGCGGCGGCGGCGGGTTCGGGCATCCAGAGAATGCCGAAGCCTTCGTTGTCGGGCATGAGCGCGCCCGGTCCGATCGTGTAGATGAACTCGGGGCTCAGCATCGTGCCGGTGATCGTGAGGGTGCGCTTCCGCCCGTTCAGGTTCGCCTCGAAGCTGTCGCCGGGCCGGAAGTCGTTCGCGATCGCGAAGGGTTCGTTGACCGCCACCTCGTCGTCGGCATTCGGGTCCGGCAGACGGCCGGAGCGCAGGATGGGCACGTTGAGATCGTTTCCGTGCGGTGGCAGCGAGATGATCCGTCCCACCGCCGTCTGCACCCGGCCCGGGAGGTCCAGTATCGCCTCTCCCTGCACCCGTGGCTCGACGACCATCACGCCGTCGATCGCGGCGATTTCGGGGACCAGCGTCATTGGCGCGCGGCGCGCGGCGGAGAAGACATCGGCAAAGCGATTGCCCTCGTAGTAGGCCTTTCGCGTCTCCTCGAGCGCCGCGTGCATCCCGAACGTCGTGATGAGCACGGCGACGCCGCAGGCCAGCACCAGCGCGATGGCGAGCGCCTGCGCCCAGAGACGGCGGAAGTCGCGCAGAAGCTTCTTGTCGAGCGCGTCCATCACCAGCTGATCTCCGCGGGCTCGAGCCGGTCCTCGTTCACCTCGACCGACGCGATCCGGCCGTCCTGGAACCGGATCACCCGGTGCGCGATCTTCCGGATCGCGGCGGCGTGCGTGATGATCGCCGTCGTCGTGCCGAGCTCGTCGTTGATCTTCTTCAGCGCCTCCAGCACCTGGATGCCGGTGTGGGAGTCGAGCGCGCCGGTGGGCTCGTCGCAGAGCAGCACGTCGGGCCGCTTGGCGATGGCGCGGGCGATGGCGACGCGCTGCTGTTCGCCGCCGGAAAGCTGTGCCGGGAAA
>CAYTBD010000219.1:0-4701 GCA_964435755.1 uncultured Rhodobacterales bacterium | reverse complement strand
GTGGCCGGAATTACTCCGCAGGAACCACCTTCGGCTCTGCCGTGCGGTGGAAGTGCTGACGGTTGAGTGTGAACACCAGCGCGATCATTGCGATCTGAAGCGCGACCGCCAGGACCGACAAGCCGAAATATGCGATGCCGAACTGCGCGATCAGACCATTGGCGACAAGACCCTTGTTGATCCAGAAGTGCAGCATGACGTTCAGCGCGACGCCCGGGCAGACCAGCGCGTAGGAACCCGGCGAGGTCTTCGTGCCGAAGACGAAGTCGGTGAAGTACCCTTGCCGGCGAAGCACCAGAAGACCAAGCCCAGCGAAGAGAACCTGGATCGTGAGAAGACGCGTCAGGAACATCATCGTATCGGCTGCGGCTGTGTGCGACTCGAACGTCGTGTGCAGCCCGTGGAACTGGCGCAGGGCCATGATCCCCAGGACGGTCACGATCGGGACGATGACCATGAGCGTCGGCGCGGCCTCTTTCGCCGTGCCGTAGTGCAGCATCGAGTTGAAGGCGGTGATCGCCGCGATGACCGTATAGAGGATCGCAGCAGTGCCGAAGAAGGTCGAGATCATCAGCGACGTTCCGACCGTGAGCGGCGTGACGCTCATCGCGGCCGGCGCGGCGAATCCGACAGCCACCATCGACAACGCGAACGCGGGCAGAAGCTGCGCGAAGCTGTTGTGCGCGGTCACGTCGAAGAGGCCGCCCTTCGAGAGAACGCGGCCGAGAAAGTTCGCGATCTGAGCGAAGGCGAGCCAGCCGATCAGGCCGAAGGCGACCATTGCGAGCGGAAACAGGTATTCGACGACGGTCCAGAGACCCGGCACGAACACGAGGCCCAGGATGAAGCCGACGTTGACCGACATGGCGAGCGCCAGCGGCATCGCGAGAAGCGCCGATTCTCCGTTCGAGTTCCGGAGCTTCTCGTAACCTTCGGTCTTGCGGAAGCGTCCGAAGGCAGAGAGATTCCAGAAGAGGTACTTGAGGTTCAGGACGCCGAAGACCGCGATGCCGGCCATGGCCGCGAGGATCATCGCCTGCTCTGCGAGGCTGCCGGCGGTGAACGCCACCGTGATATCCTCGAAGACGGGCACCGGCTGCCCCGGATGGGCGATCCAGAACATGAGATACATGAAGAAGGTCACCGTGAGGCCGCCCGCGCCGAGAGAGGCGAGGAAATAGAGCGGCGAATAGGTGTCTGCGGGTCGTGTCGTCTGCTGGGACATGAGTGGTCTCCCCTATTACATTCGCATATCAATATGTATTAGGGGGAAACATATTGCAACTATAATATGTCTCGGCAGATCGTCGCAGGCGAAACCGGGACCCCGGCCGTCCGGTGGGGGAGTTCGAACGTCGTCCTTTCCAAGCGAAAAGCTGTAGGAAGTGGATCCTTGGAAACTCAGTCAGGAACCCGCTCGACCAGTTCAAGAACCTTGGGACCGAGCGCCTCGACGATCAGGGCGACGCCCTCGGCGTTCGGATGAAGCCCGTCAGGCTGCATATACGTCTCGAACGCGTTCTGGCGATCTTCGCGCGATGTGAGAGCGTCGAGGAAGCCCGGATAGTGGAGCGCTCCGTATTCCTCGGCGAGCTCCGGGTACATGGCGTCGAAGTCCGCCTTGTACTCAGGTCCGTAGTTCCCGGGTGCACTCATCCCGACGAGAAGCACCGGAACGTCTCTTTCGGCAGCCGCCTCCAGGATCCCGTCGAGGTTTGCCCGCGCGACGCGCGGATCGATCCCCCGCAGCAGATCGTTGCCTCCGAGCGCGACGATCATCGCATCGACGTCAGGCGTGAGGGTCCACTCGACCCGACTCAGCCCGCCCTGCGTTGTATCGCCGGAAACGCCGGCGTTCAGGATCTCGACTTCTGCCCCTTGATCGTTCAGCCAGCGCTCGAGTTGCGGAACGAAGCCTTCGGCGGGCGGCAGCCCGTAGCCCTGTGTGAGGCTGTCGCCCAGCGCCGCGACCGTCACCTCGGCGACGGCGGGCGTGATGGACAGCGCCAGCGCCACAGCAAGGTTGCGGCCCGTCCGGAACGCACCATATCCACAGAGACCTACGACACGCGGGACCGACCTCATGGCCGACACGATCCTTTCTCTCCAGAACGCGCGCCTTTCGCTCGACGGCAACGCCGGCCGGGTCGACATCCTGAAAGGCATCACGCTCAACGTCGCGAAGGGAGAGACTCTGGGACTGGTCGGACCGTCGGGTTCGGGCAAGTCATCACTCCTCATGCTCATGGGCGGGCTCGAACGCGCCACCGGCGGATCGGTCATGGCGCTGGGCCACGACCTGACCGCGATGAACGAGGACGCGCTCGCCCGGTTCCGCAGGGATCATATGGGCGTGGTGTTCCAGTCCTTCCACCTCATTCCGACGATGACCGCGCTTGAAAACGTCGCCACGCCGCTGGAACTTGCCGGTGTGAAGGACGCCTTCGACCGAGCCGAGGTGGAACTCGCGCAGGTCGGTCTCGGCCCCCGCATCGGCCACTATCCGGCGCAGATGTCCGGCGGAGAACAGCAGCGCGTGGCGCTAGCGCGTGCCGCGGTGACACGGCCGGACATCCTGCTTGCCGACGAACCGACCGGAAATCTCGACGGTGCCACGGGCGAGGCCATCATCGACCTGCTGTTCGGCCTGCGAGACCGGCATGGTGCGACGCTGGTCCTCGTCACCCATGCGCTGGAACTCGCCCGGCGGTGCGACAGAACAGTTCGCCTTCGCGACGGCATAATCGACGAGGCGGACGCATCGGTGGCGAGTGCGGCCGAATGAGTCTTTCGGTCGCACGACGCATCGCCGGGCGGGAGCTTCGCGGAGGTCTCAGGGGTTTTCGCGTCTTCCTCGCATGCCTCGCCCTCGGCGTTGCGGCAATCGCGGCCGTAGGCTCGGTCCGCGCCAGCATCGAAGCGGGGCTGGAGCGTGAAGGTGCGACGATCCTCGGCGGCGACGCCACGGCCGAACTGACCTACCGGTTCGCCAATCCAGAGGAGCGGGCGTGGCTGGAGCGTACGGCGGTCGAGGTGTCCGAGATCGTCGACTTCCGGTCCATGGCCGTGGTCGAACGCGGCGGAGAGACAGAGCGCGGGCTGACCCAGGTGAAGGCGATCGACGACGCCTATCCGATCTACGGATCGGTCGGCCTGGAGCCGGAAATGAGCCTCGATCAGGCGCTCGCATGGCAGGAGTGGCGACCGGCCGCCGTCATGGATCGCGTCCTCGTCGACCGTCTCGGCCTCGCGGTCGGAGACGGGTTCCGGCTTGGGACGCAGGAATTCATCCTGTCCGCGGTTCTGACGCGCGAGCCCGACGACGCCGGCGGAGGTTTCGGACTCGGACCGCGCACGATCGTCCGGACCGAGGATCTTGCCGGGTCGGGGCTTCTCGGGCCGGGTACGCTGTTCGAGACCGAGTATCGCCTGCGGCTGCCTGAAGACGCGGATCTCGAAGCGCTGCAGGACGAAGCGGACCGGGCGCTCGAAGGCGCCCGCTGGCAGGACCGCCGCAACGGAGCGCCCGGCGTGGCTCAATTCGTGGACCGGCTCGGAGCGTTCCTCGTCCTCGTCGGTCTAGCGGGGCTCGCCGTCGGCGGCGTCGGGGTTTCGGCGGCCGTCCGCGCCTACCTCGACGAGAAGACAGCGACCATCGCGACGCTCAAGACGCTAGGGGCGACCGGGCAGACGATTTTCCTGACTTACTTCCTTCAGATCGGCGCGCTGACCCTTCTCGGTATTGCGATCGGCCTCGTGCTTGGCGCGATTGCGCCGATCCTCTTTTCGCCAGTGATCGCGGCGCGGCTGCCTCTCCCCGCCGTGTTCGCGGTCCATCCGGAGCCACTCGCGGAAGCTGCGCTCTACGGCGTGCTCGCCGCACTGCTCTTCACTCTCTGGCCGCTGGCGCGAACCGAGCAGGTTCGGGCGGGAGCGCTGTTCCGGGACGCGGCGGTGCGGGCGGGCGGACGGCCGCGCCCGGTCTGGATCGTCGTGACCCTCCTGATCCTTGGCCTCCTCGTCCTGACCGCCGCGGTGTTTTCAGGCCTCGTCACGCTCACGCTCTGGTCGGCGGCGGGACTCGTCGCAGCCTTCTTCACATTGATACTCGCCGCCCTCGGCGTCCGTGCCGTCGCGCGGCGGATCGCCCGATCCCACGCCCTGAGAGGCCGTAGCACGGTGCGGATGGCGCTCGGTTCGGTCGGTGGACCCGGAAGCGAGGCGACGTCCGTGGTCCTTTCGCTGGGGCTCGGGCTGACAGTTCTCGCTGCGGTCGGCCAGATCGACACGAACCTGCGTGGCGCAATCCAGCGTGACCTGCCAGACGTGGCGCCATCCTATTTCATCGTCGACATCCAGAACGACCAGATGCCACGGTTCCGAGAGATGCTCGACGCGGACCCCGCCATCGAGACGGTCGAGACAGCCCCGATGCTTCGCGGCATCATAACCGAGATCAACGGCCGGCCGGCATCGGAGGTCGCGGGCGACCACTGGGTTCTCGAGGGCGACCGCGGCGTCACCTATTCGGCGCGGCCGCCGGAAGGAGCGGTCGTGACCGAGGGCGCCTGGTGGGGCGAAGACTATGACGGTCCACCGCAGATCAGCTTCGCAGCCGAAGAGGCACTGGAGATGGGACTCCGCCTCGGCGACGAGTTGACCGTCAACATCTTGGGCCGCGACATCACCGGCACGATCACC
>CAYTBD010000218.1:2442-4709 GCA_964435755.1 uncultured Rhodobacterales bacterium | reverse complement strand
CCGCAGCCCCGACGGCGAGGTTCTGACGCCGGACGGCATGCCGCTGCTCGATGGCGGCGGAGCGCCGGTCTTCGTCCCGCCGGACGCGGCGGACATCGCGGTCGCGTCGGATGGCACGCTCAGCGCCGACGGCGCCGCGCTCGCGCAGATCGGTCTCTGGCAGCCTGTCGACAGGACCGATATCGATCGGCGCGCGGGGGCGCGCTTCGCTCTCGCGGGCGAGCCCGTGCGCGCCGCCGAGGAGGCGGGCCGCATCGTGCAGGGCTTTCTGGAATCCTCGAACGTCTCGCCCGTCGCGGAAATCGCCCGGATGATAGAGGTACAGCGCGCCTACGAACTCGGCCAAGGCTTACTCGACAAGGAAGACGAACGGATGCGGACCTTCATCCGCAGTTTCGGACGATAAGGAGACCGATCGATGAAAGCGCTTCAGATCGCGGCCACTGGCATGCATGCGCAGCAAGTGCGGGTCGAGGTGATCTCGAACAACCTCGCGAACATGAGCACCACGGGCTACAATGCCCGCCGGGCGGAATTCTCCGATCTGCACTACCAGCAGATCGCTCGCGCCGGCACGGTGAACGCGACGGACGGCACGGTCCTGCCCGCGGGCGTCCAACTCGGACTGGGCGTGCGGCCTGCGGCGGTGACAGTCGCTCTTCAGCAGGGCTCGCTCCGGGAGACGGGCGGCGATCTCGATCTCGCCGTCGAAGGAGGCGGGTACCTGGAAGTTCAGATGCCTTCGGGCATTTCTGCCTATACACGTGATGGTGGATTGCAGCGGTCGCCGGATGGCCAGATCGTTACGGCGGACGGCCATGCTCTGGTGCCCGACATCACCATCCCCGGGGACGCGCGCTCCATCGCCATCAATGCCCAGGGCGAAGTCTACGGATATTTCGACGATCAGGTCGAGGCCGAGCTTCTGGGCCGGATCACCCTTTCCGGCTTTGCCAATTCTTCCGGTCTCGAGGCCATCGGCTCGAACCTGTTTCTGGAGACGGCCGCATCCGGGCCGCCCTTCATCGCCGATCCCGGGACCGACGGCCTCGGGACGCTGAGGCAAGGATATCTCGAGGAAAGCTCGGTCGACGCCGTACGCGAAGTGACGGAGCTCATCGAGGCGCAAAGGGGCTATGAACTCAATGCCAAGGTCATCACGGCGGCAGACCAGATGCTCGGCGCGACGACGCAGATCCGGTGATGGAGGTGCGGCAGGTCATCGGGGCGCTGGGGCTCCTTCTTGTCGGTCCGGTCGCGGCCGCTGCCGATACCCTGATTGCCGCACGGACGATCCGCGCCGCAGAGACGATCCTCGCGCACGACGTGGAAATCGCCGACCGCGACACCGATGGCGCCCTGTCCCGGCCCCGGCAGGCTGTCGGGCTCGAAGCGCGCAGGAACCTCTATGCCGGCCGGCCGATACACGAACATGACGTCGGTCCACCCGCAGTCGTCGGGCGCAACGACACGATCACCCTCGTCTACAGAAACGGTGGCCTGACAATATCGACCGAGGGGCGGGCGCTTGACCGTGCCGGCGTGGGCGACCGTCTCCGGGTCATGAGTCTGTCGTCGCGGCAGACCCTCAGCGGCGTGGTGCATCCCGACGGCTTCGTGATCGTCGGCGGCAACTAGGAACGACCAGCATGGCTCGCGTCGCGATTTGGATTGTCCTCTTTTCCGCCGTCGCCGGTTGCGGCGACCTCTCGACGGTGGGCAAGACCCCGGATTTCACGCCGATCGACGGCACGCTCGAGGAACGCGCGATGGAGGTGCCGGGCCATAAGGCGGTGGAGCGCCGCCAGCCGACGACGACTGCATCGCTCTGGAGTGGCGGGCGGCAGTCGCTTCTCGGAGACCGCAGGGCAGGGCAGGTGGGCGACATCCTGACCGTCGTCATCGAAATCGACGAGCGCGCCGAGATTTCGAACAGTACCTCGCGGGAGCGGTCGGGCTCGCAATCCGCGGCCATCCCGTCGCTCCTCGGAATTCCTCAGCGGCTCGAGCGGGTGCTTCCCGACGAAGCGGATTTCGACGCGGCCCTGAGCGCGGAGGCGTCTTCCCGGAGTTCCGGAGACGGCTCGGTCCGGCGCAACGAGAAACTGACCCTGCGGGTCGCGGCCACGATCGTCGGTCTTCTGCCAAACGGCGTGCTTCGTGTGCAGGGATCGCAGGAGGTCCGCGTCAATTACGAGATCCGCGAACTCCTCGTCTCGGGCTTCGTGCGGCCCGCGGACATCACCCGCCGCAACGAGATCACCTAC
>CAYTBD010000218.1:0-2432 GCA_964435755.1 uncultured Rhodobacterales bacterium | reverse complement strand
GTATTCTACCGGTATCCGCTGCTGCTGCAACTCGGCTTCGTGCGGCCCGAAGACATCTCGCGTCAGAACGAAATAACTTACGACAAGATCGCGTCGGCACGAATCTCCTATGGCGGGCGTGGCCAGATATCCGAGGTCCAGCAGCCGCGGTACGGGCAGCAGGTGCTCGACCGGGTGCTGCCCTTCTGATGGCGGCGCCCAGGCTGCTCCTTCCGGTTGTCTGTCTTCTCGTCGGCGTGGCCGCCGGTATCGGTGCGGGATATGTCTTTCAGAAACCGCAGGACACCGTCGACGCCGGGGCCGATGAAGAAGAGGAAACCGGCAAGGACGCCGAAGCGACGACCGACTTCGCCGAGTTCAACAACCAGTTCGTGGTCCCGGTCGTCCGCGGCGGCTCTGTCCGTGCCCTTGTGGTTCTATCCATAACGCTGGAGGTCACTCGGGGAGATTCGCAGTCCGTCTTCTCGATTGAGCCGCGCCTTCGGGACGGCTTCCTCCAGGTGCTCTTCGAACACGCCAACATGGGTGGCTTCGACGACAATTTCACGCAGGCGGAGCGGATGTCGATTCTGCGTCAGGGCCTTCGGGAAGTGGCGTCGAAGCTCCTGGGGCCCATCGTCCGTGACGTGCTCATCGTCGACATCGTCCGGCAGGAGGCCTGATCAGCGTCTGCGCATACCGGTTTTCCTGCCGAGCGTCCGGAGGACGGCCTGCCGTCCGAGCGCCCGGGCCGCGGCGGACTGCAGCTCTTCCCGTTCGGCGCGCAGCCTCGCCACTTGCGACCCCAGATCCCGGATGCGGATTTCGCACCACCTGTGCCAGAGCGTCGCCGCCGCCCCCATTTTCGCGAGATCGCCGTCGTCCACGCGGCGGCTGGCGAGAGCGGTCCGTTCGTCGGCGAGCTGTCTCGCGCGGAGGTCGGCGCGCGCGAGCTCCGCAAGCCGGTGCTGCAGATCGAGGTCTGCGGCTGTCAGCAGTCGTTCCGTCCTGTCCCGCATCACCCGCCGCCCTTGGTGCGGGCCCGTCGTCGCATGCTCTCGGCAAAGCGGATCGCGGCGGCGACAGGCCGGTAGTGTTCGGGCAGGATCTCGTCGCCGATCCCGACGGTCGCGTGGAGCGCCCGCGCGGTCGCAGCGTCGCGGCGGATCGGCACCCCGGCTTCGCTGGCAAGCGAACGGATGCGCATCGCGATGTCGTCGGTGCCTTTGGCAACGCAGACCGGGGCGCTGCCGCGGTCGCGCGACCACGTCAGGGCGACGGCGAAATGGGTCGGATTGACGATCACGACATCGGCCGTCGGCACGTCGGTCAGCATCCTGTTCGTGGCGATGTCGTGGCCGCGCTGGCGGCGCTGCTGCCGGATGTGGGGATCTCCTTCGGACTCCTTCATCTCGTCGGTCATTTCCTTCCGGGACATCCGGTTGCGGCGCATGTGCGACGCCCTGTGCCAGAGGAAGTCGACGGCCCCGATGCCGAGGGCGATCACAACGACGAGCCCGAGAAATGCGGTGACGTCGCTCAGGATGCGGTGCACGACGCCACCCTCGGAGCCGGCGACCTGCACGATCATCTCCGGCAGACGGTCGATCAGGAAGATCGCCAGGCAGATGCAGAAGAGGGCCAGCTTCATCGCGCTTTTCGCGAATTCGAAGAGCCCGTCGGGTCCGAACTTCTGCTTCGCGTTCTGGACGAGCGAGATCCGGCTCAGCTTCGGCTCAAGTTTCGTGGGCGCGAAGACCCATGCCCTTTGCAGACTGACCGCAGCGACGACGAGCGCCGCCGGAAGCAGGAAGGCGAGCAGGAAGGGACCGGAAAGATCGAGGATGGCGGTCCACACACTTGCCGCCGCGGAGCCGGACGTCTCGATGTCCGAGGCGTGTTCGAGGAAGCGGGCAAGGGTTGCCGAGATATCGGCGAGCGCTCCGCCTCCGAACAGGATGCCGAATGCGAGGAAACCACCATAGGCGGCGGCCGTGTTGAGATCGGCGGATCTCGGCAGTTCCCCCTGCTGCCGCGATTTCTCCAGTTTTCGCTCGGTCGGGTCGTGTTGCTTGTCCTGATCGCTGTCCTCGGCCATCAGCGTCCCCGGAGCGGATCGACCAGAAGCGCGTCGAACGTGTCCGACCAGACCGACATCATGAGCGGTCCCGAGAGGACGAGCAGAACGAGCCCGCCCCACGTGATCGCGGGCGCTCCGACGAAAGCGACCATGAGCTGGGGCATCGCGCGATTGATCGCGCCGAGTGCCAGGTTGTAGACCAGCGCGGCGATCGTGAACGGAGCGGCGAGGACGAACGCGAACCCGAAGGCATGCGCCACCTCTCCCGTGCCCCATTGCGCCATCGCTGCGGTGCTCGGTATCCTGCCTGCGGGCAGCGCCTCGTAGGAGAGGATCAGCGCGCTTGCCACCTTCACGTGCAATCCGCTGAGCG
>CAYTBD010000217.1:0-4723 GCA_964435755.1 uncultured Rhodobacterales bacterium | reverse complement strand
ACTCCCGACCTCACCCTTACCAAGGGTGCGCTCTACCACTGAGCTACTGCGGCCCGACGCGGCGCGGGATACTGTCAAAGCGCCCGTGACGCAAGCGCAATCTGGACGCTCACGGCCCGCTCGGATAGGAAGTCCCGGATGGCAGAAGACTCCGAAAAGCCGGCTCCGGCAAAGAAGCCCGAAAGCCGCGAAGAGCGGCTGAAGGCGGCGCTCAAGGTCAATCTCCAGCGCCGCAAGGCGCAGGCGCGGGCGCGGACCAAGACGGACAAGGATTGAGGCAAGCGCATGGATTCCATTCTGATCAGGGGCGGAGCGGAGCTCAGGGGCGAGATCCCCGTCGCCGGCGCGAAGAACGCCTGTCTCACGTTGATGCCGGCCACGCTTCTCACTGACGACCCGCTGACGCTCACCAACGCGCCGCGTCTCTCCGATATCCGGACGATGACGACGCTCCTCCAGTCGCTGGGCGCGGAAGTGCAGGCGCTTCAGGGCGGTCGGGTCCTCGCGCTCTCCTCGCACGATCTCACGAGCCACCGCGCCGACTACGACATCGTCCGCAAGATGCGCGCCTCGATCCTCGTCCTCGGCCCCCTGCTCGCCCGTCACGGCCACGCGGTCGTCTCTTTGCCGGGCGGCTGCGCGATCGGCGCCCGTCCCGTCGACCTGCACCTCAGGGCGCTCGAAGCGCTCGGCGCGACGCTCGAGCTGCGCGAAGGCTACGTCCACGCCAGCGCGCCCTCCGGTCTCAAGGGCGGCGCGATCGACTTTCCCTTCGTCTCCGTCGGCGCGACCGAAAACGCGCTGATGGCCGCGACCCTGGCGAGGGGCACCACCGTCATCACCAATGCCGCGCGGGAGCCCGAGATCGTCGATCTCGCCGCCTGCCTGCGCGCGATGGGCGCCCGGATCGACGGCGCGGGCACGCATACCATCACGGTGGAAGGCGTCGACGCCCTCCACGGCGCCACCCATCAGGTCGTGACCGACCGGATCGAGCTCGGGACCTACATGCTCGCCCCCGCGATCACCGGCGGCGAGGTCGAATGCCTCGGCGGCCGGCTCGACCTCGTCGCCGCCTTCGCGGAAAAGCTCGACGAGGCCGGCATCGCCGTCGAGGAGACCGGCCGCGGCCTCAAGGTCTCCCGCAGGAACGGCCGGATCCGCGCCGTCGATGTGGAAACCGCCCCCTTCCCCGGCTTTCCGACCGATCTTCAGGCACAGATGATGGCGCTGCTCTGCACCGCCGAGGGCACCAGCCACCTGCACGAGACGATCTTCGAAAACCGCTTCATGCACGCCCCCGAACTCATCCGGATGGGCGCGATGATCGACGTCTCGGGCGGCACCGCATCCGTCACCGGCATCGATCGGCTGAAAGGCGCGCCCGTCATGGCGACCGATCTTCGCGCCTCGGTGTCGCTCATCCTTGCCGGTCTCGCCGCCGAAGGCGAAACGGTGGTGAATCGCGTCTACCACCTCGACCGCGGCTACGAGAGCGTCGAACACAAGCTTTCCGCCTGCGGCGCAAGCATCGAAAGGGTCTCCGCCTGATGGTCGAAGATGCGCGTTTCGAGGACGGAAGGGACCGCCCGCTGCGCCTGAGAGCGCTCGACGCCGACGATCTGGCCGTGATCTCGGCTCTCGCGCAGGACGCGGTCCTGTCCATGGGCGAGATCCGCTGGCAGAGGTCGAAGCGCCGCCTCGCCCTGCTTCTCAACCGTTTCCGGTGGGAGGATCTCCCCCGCGCCCAACGCAGCGGTCGCCCCTTCGAGCGCGTCCAGTCCGTTCTCGCGATCGAGGACGTGACCCGCGTCGCGACACAGGGCATCGACCGCGCGGACCGGGACACGATCCTGTCGATCCTTGCCATCGCCTTCGAACCGGGCGAGGACGGCACGGGACGCGTTCACCTCACTCTTGCGGGCGACGGCGCCATCGCGGCGGATGTCGAAGCGCTCGAAGTCACCCTGCAGGACGTCACGCGGCCCTACATCGCCCCGTCCAAGACGCGGCCGAGCCACCCGGAGTAGACGCATGCCGCATCGCCTCTCGACCGACGAGCCCGACTTCGAGGCACGCTTCCGGGCGCTCCTCGCGATGAAGCGCGAGGACGCCCCGGACGTCGACGACACCGTCGCCCGGATCGTCGCCGACGTCCGCGCGCGCGGCGATGACGCGGTCATCGAGCTCACCTCTACACTCGACCGCCTCGACCTCACGCCTGAAACGCTCGCGGTCTCGCCGGAGGAAATCGACGCCGAATGCGCGAAAGTGCCCGGGGACGAGGCCCGGGCCCTCGACCTCGCCGCCCGCCGCATCCGCGCCTATCACGAACGCCAGATGCCCTGGAACGAGGAATGGACGGACGAGAGCGGCGCGACGCTCGGCTGGCGCTGGAGCGCGGTCTCGGCGGCGGGACTCTACGTGCCCGGCGGCCTCGCCTCCTACCCCTCCTCGGTGCTCATGAACGCCATCCCGGCACAGGTCGCGGGCGTCGAACGCCTCGTCATCTGCGCGCCCACCCCGGACGGCCGCGCCAATCCGCTGGTCCTCTACGCGGCGCGTCTGGCGGGGGTCGAGACGGTCTACAGGATCGGCGGCGCGCAGGCGATCGCGGCCCTCGCCTACGGCACCCGGACCATCGCTCCCGTCGACAAGATCACCGGTCCCGGCAACGCCTATGTCGCCGCCGCCAAGCGCCGGGTCTTCGGGCAGGTGGGCATCGACATGATCGCGGGACCCTCGGAAATCCTCGTCATCGCGGACGGCACGGGCGATCCCGACTGGGTCGCTCTCGACCTCCTCAGCCAGGCCGAGCATGACGAGAGCGCGCAATCGATCCTGATCACGACCGACCCGGCCTTCGGCGAAGCCGTGGCGCGCGCCGCCGAGCGCCGCCTGGAAACCCTCCAGCGCCGCGCCATCGCGGGCGCAAGCTGGCGCGACTTCGGGGCCATCGTGACCGTGCGCGACCTCGATGAAGCGGCGGCGCTCTCGGACCGGCTCGCGCCGGAGCACCTGGAACTCTGCGTGGCTGACCCCGCGGCATTGTCCGCCCGGATCCGCCACGCGGGCGCGATCTTTCTCGGCCAATGGACGCCCGAGGCGATCGGCGACTACGTCGGCGGCCCGAACCACGTCCTGCCGACCGCGCGCTCGGCCCGCTTCTCTTCGGGGCTTTCCGTCATGGACTTCCTCAAGCGCACGACGACCGCGCAGATGACCCCCGAGGCGCTCCGCGCCATCGGCCCCGCCGCCGAGACGCTGGCGAGATCCGAGAGCCTCGAGGCGCACGGACTTTCGGTGCGCGCCCGGCTCGACCGGCTGAACGAGGATGCCGGATGACCGCCCGCCTCTGTCACATCCAGATCGACGACACCGGGCTCACGCCACCCACACCCGAGATCGAACAGGAGCGCCGCGTCGCGATCTTCGACCTTCTCGAAGACAACTCCTTCGTTCTTCCCGCCCGCGACGGCCGAGAGGCGCCGGACGGTCCCTACCGCCTGGGACTATCGATCCGGGACCGCCGGCTCGTCTTCGACATCCGGACCGAGGCCGACGATCCGGCCGCCGAATTCCATCTCTCGCTCGGCCCGTTCCGGCAGGTCGTGAAGGACTACTTCCAGATCTGCGAGAGCTATTTCGACGCCGTGAAGAAGCTGCCGCCCTCCCAGATCGAAGCGATCGACATGGCCCGCCGCGGCATCCACAACGAAGGCGCCCGCGTCGTGCAGGAGCGGCTGGAGGGCAAGGCCGAGATCGACATCGACACTGCCCGGCGACTCTTCACCCTCATCTGCGTCCTGCATTGGGGAAGCTGAGGTGTCGGCGGGACTGCCCAGTTCGGTGCTCTTCTGCTGCGATCACAATGCCGTCCGGTCGCCCATGGCCGAAGGCATGATGAAGAAGTTCTACGGTCACCGCGCCTACGTGCAGTCGGCGGGCGTGAAGGGCGAGCTGGAGGTCGACGGCTTCACGGTCGCCGTGTGCGCCGAGCTGGGCATCCAGCTCGAGCGGCACAGGGTCCGGTCGTTCGACGAGATGCAGGAATGGGGCGACGACCTGACGGGCTTCGACCTGATCGTCGCCCTGTCGCCAGCCTCGCAGCGCAGAGCTCAGGAACTGACGCGCTACTCCCATCTCGACGTCGAGTACTGGCCGATCCTCGACCCCAGCGGGCTCGGCGAGACCCGCGAAGACAAGCTCGCCGCCTACAGGCAGGCGCGTGACCAGATAAAGGATCGCATGATCGCCCGTTTCGGCCCGCCGCTCGAACCCGGGGCCGAGACGTCGTGAACGACCCGCGCCCAGTGGGCACGATGGTTGCAGCCAGCTTATCCCAAAGTGGAAGACGCCTTATGACTCAATCTGCTGAAGACTTTTCCGAACCCGGACACCGGGCCATCCATCGCTATTTCGACGCCTTCAACAGGGGCGACGCGGAGGGAATGCTGGCCGAATTGACCGACGACGTGGCCCACCACGTCAACGAGGGCAAGGTCCGCCACGGCAAGGCGCTCTTCGCCGACTTCTGCGCGCACATGGCCCGTTGCTACCGGGAGGAGCTGACCGACTTGGTCATCATGACGACCCCCGACGCGACGCGGGGCGCCGCCGAGTACACGGTGAACGGAACCTACCTCGAAACCGACGCCGGGCTGCCCGACGCGCGGGGCCAGACCTACGTCCTCCCGGCGGGGTCCTTCTTCACCCTGAGGGA
>CAYTBD010000216.1:4501-4758 GCA_964435755.1 uncultured Rhodobacterales bacterium | reverse complement strand
TGCCGCCCGATCCCACGGCGCAGATGAAGCCGTCCACGCGGCCGCCGGTCTGCTCCCAGATTTCCGGGCCCGTCGTCTCGACATGCGCCTGCCGGTTGGCGACGTTGTCGAACTGGTTGGCCCAGATCGCGCCTTGGGGTTCGCTCTGCGCCAGCCGTTCGGCGAGCCTGCCCGAGTAGCGCACGTAGTTGTTGGGGTTCTTGTAGGGCGCCGCCGGCACCTCCACGAGTTCGGCGCCGGACAGGCGCAGCATGTCC
>CAYTBD010000216.1:0-4491 GCA_964435755.1 uncultured Rhodobacterales bacterium | reverse complement strand
CTTCGGGATCACGATCACCGTGCGAAACCCCATCGAGGCTCCGACGAGCGCGAGACCGATCCCGGTATTGCCGGCCGTTCCCTCGACGATCGTCCCGCCCGGACGCAGCATTCCCTTCTCGAGGGCGTCGCGGATGATGAAGAGCGCGGCCCGGTCCTTGACCGACTGGCCCGGGTTCAGGAACTCGCACTTGCCCAGGATTTCGCAGCCCGTGGCCTCCGACGGCCCGCGCAGCCGGATCAGCGGGGTGTTCCCTATGCTGTCCGCAAGATCGGTCCTGATCTCCATGCCACGCTCCCTTTCCGACGCCCGTCCTGTCTAGGGGGACGGGAAAGCGAACTCAAGCAAGCTTGGCCAGACGGTCACGGTTCAGCGCGGTCCAGAACAGCAGGAACGCGAGCGGCAGGACCTTCGCCGCGCCGGTCTCCGTCAGCCCGATCGCCTCGTCGAGCGTCAGGATGTGCGTGCGGATGTCCTCGCCCTCCTCCGCCATCCCGCTGTGCGGGCGATCCGCGTCGTCGGGACCGAGCGGGCAGAGCCCCACGTAGAGGTGGAAGAACTCCGTGGTCGCGCCGGGCGACGGATAGCCGCCGGGCACCGGCACCAGCCGCCCGAGTTCGAGCCCCGTCTCTTCCAGCGCTTCGCGCCGCGCGCAGTCCGCGGGATCCTCGCCCGGGTCGACAAGGCCCGCGACCGGCTCCAGCGCCCAGGGCCGGGCATCGCCGCGAACGTAGGGGCCGATCCGGAATTGCTCGACGAGGGCGACACGGTCCGTACCGGGGTCATAGGGCAGCACCAGCGCGGCGTCGGTGCCGACGAAGACCTCGCGCGAGACCTCGACCGTCCCGCCGGAAAAGGCCGGATGCCCGAGGGCGACCTCGTCCAGCGCGAAGAACCCGCCATGCCGCCGGATGCGCCGCTGCTCGCCCACCGCGTCGCGTCCGGGCCCGCGCTCTGCGGCTGGCGGAGCGGCCTCGCCGGCCGCGATGATCCGCGACCATGCGCGGCTTCGGAACCGCGGCCAGAAGCGCGCGGCGGCGCTCCCCGCCCAGCGTCCATACCCCGTCATGTATTCCGCGGCGGCACCCGTCGTGATGGCGCCCCAGCGCGCGATCCAGTCGTCGAGGTCGAACGGCGCCCCAGGCTGCCATGCGTCCTCTTCCTCGGGAAAGAAGGTCGCGGCCCGGACGGGCGCGCCGTCCGCGGTCACATCGACGGTGCGGGTCGAGAACCGGTACGCGCCTTCGTAGAACGCCAGCCGCGCCGCGTCCTCCGGCAGGAGCCCCTCGGCGAGCAGGCCCTCGGCCACGGCCCCGTCGCGTCTCCGGATCATCGGAAAGTCCTCGCCCGCGACCCACAGCGCCTCGTGCCCCTGAAGGGTCGCCTGCCGGAGCCGCACCCGGCCCGCGCCCGAGGGCCCGAGCACGAGATCCAGAAGCGGGCGGTGCCGCAGCGTCCCGTAGAAGAACAGCGCTGTCGGGGGCGTCATGTATACCGGCGCGCGACCTGCTCGGTCAGCCAGCCGAAGACGAGCGCGCCGACGACGAGGCTGCCCATGACCTCCGCGGTGAACATGGTCTGACCGAACGACATCATCATCGCGAACATGTCCTGCAGCGCCTCGATCGGACCGTCGTAGCGCATCCGGGTAGACTGGATCGTCATCAGGTAGGCCGACCAGACGAGCAGACACCAGAAGACGATGACGGCTGCCGTGGTCAGGCCGTAGCCCAGCGAGGCCTTCAGCGACTGGCCCGCCCGCGCCCCCATCACGCGCCATCCGAAGAACGCCCCGATGACGGTGTTGATCGGCGAGAGAAGCCCCATCTGCATGCCCTCCGCGAGAAGCGGCTTGACCAGGTCCGACACGAACCACGCCAGGGCGGCGAAGAGAATCGCGGCGATCAACTTGGGCGCTGTGGGCATGTGTCAGGCGACCTTCGTCACGGTGATCTGCGTCACATCGCAATTTCCGCTGATAAACGTGGCCGCGCAAGACGTAAGATAGAAGTTCCACATTCTTCGGAACCGATCGTCGAATCCGAGCAACGATACCTCGTCCCAGCGCGCGTTGAACGTGTCGTGCCAGCGCCTGAGCGTCTGGCTGTAGCTCTCGCCGAACTCGACCGACCGCGCGACCTCGAGCCCCGCCTTCTCGACCTCCTGCCGCAGCACCTTCGGCGAGGGCAGCATGCCGCCGGGAAAAATGAACTTCTGGATGAAGTCGACGCCGCGCTTGTAGACCTTCCAGCGGCGGTCCGCGACGGTGATGATCTGCAGCGTCGCGTTCCCGCCGGGCTTGAGCCGTTCGCGCAGCGTCTCGAAGTAGACGGGCCAGTACCTCTCGCCCACCGCCTCGAACATCTCGATCGACGCGATCCCGTCATAGGTGCCGCGCTCGTCGCGGTAGTCCTGAAGCTTGATCTCGACCACGTCCGAGAGCCCCGCCTTCCGCATCCGCTCGACGGCATAGTCCCGCTGTTCCTTGGAGATCGTGAGGCCGGTAACCCGCAGCCCCCGCTCCTTCGCGGCGTATTCGGCGAAGCCGCCCCAGCCGCAGCCGATCTCGAGAACATGGTCGCCGGGCTGCGCGCCCATCTGGTCGACCATGCTCTCGTATTTCTGAATCTGAGCCTTCTCAAGGCTTTCCTGACCGGTCTTGAAGTAGGCGGACGAGTAGGTCATCGTGTCGTCGAGCCACAGCCGGTAGAAGTCGTTGCCGAGATCGTAGTGATAGGAGATGTTCCTCGCCGCCTGCCGCTTCGAATTCGACTGCAGCCAGAACCGCATCCGTTCGTAGGCGCGCACCAGCCCCATGCCGGGAAAGCCGTCGTAGATCTCCTCGTTGTCGTGGTGGACGAGGTCCATGAAGGCCTGCAGGTCCGGCGTCGACCACGCGCCCTCGAGATAGGCCTCGCAGAACCCCAGATCGCCCTCGCGGATCAGCCGGGCGAAGATGTCGTGGTCGTGAATGTCGAGTTCGGCGACCGGCCCGGGGTTGGCGCCCTCCGCCCGGAACCGCCGCCCGTCCGGCAGCACCATGTCGAGCCGCCCGTAGCCGAGCTTCTTCGCCGTCTCGAAGACCGGCCCGAAGTACCGGGGCAGGCCTGTCTGCCCCTTCGTCGATGTCAGCACCTGCATTCCCGCTCCCCTGCGTGTCCCGCGACACTAGTCGACGGACCGCCCGCCAAACAACTGTTTCCGCGCCTTGATTCCGATTTGCTACCGTGCCGCAACACCGCTCAGAACCCCCGGTTTCCGTAGGCGGCGAGCGCCCGTTCGCGCCCCTGCTTCACCCCCACGACCGGCGCCGGATAATCGTCCTCCGGCGACAGCTCCCAGCTCCGGGGGATCGCGTCGAAGTAGGACAGCGCCTCTTTCGCGGGGTTCGCGTAGTCCTCCGCGATCCAGCGGCTCACGTAGTCCCGCTCCGGATCGAACCTGTCCAGCTGGGTCTCCGGGTTGAACACCCGGAAATAGGGCGTCGCGTCCGGCCCCGACCCCGCCGACCACTGCCAGCCCATGGCGTTCGACGCCGGGTCCCAGTCGGCAAGGCAGTCGGCGAACCACCGCAGCCCCACCTTCCAGTGCGTCATCAGGTGCTTGGTGAGGTAACTCGCCACGATCATCCGGGCGCGGTTGTGCATGTGGCCGGTCACGTAGAGCTCCCGCATCGCGGCATCGACGAACCGGACCCCCGTCCGGCCGCGCTGCCACGCCGTCACCTCCGCCTTGCGCGCGTCCTCGTTCCAGGGAAAGCCGTCCCATTCCTCGCGCCAGTTGCCGGACACGAGGCGCGGCGTGTGGTAGGCCAGGTGGTAGGCGAAGTCGCGCCAGACGAGTTCCTTCAGGAACGTCTCCGCGCCCCGCTTGCCCTCGTGCAGCGCCCGCATCCCGGCGTGCCAGCACGTCCGGATCGAGATTTCGCCGTAGGTCAGGTTTTCCGAAAGCCGCGACGTTCCCGCCTCGCCCGGCATGTCCCGGGCCCGGCCGTAATCGTCGATCCTGCCGGCGATGAAGGCGCCCAGCCGCCCCCGCGCCGCCTCCTCGCCGATGTTCAGCCAGGGCCGCACGACATCCGCGCCCCGGTTCATGCCCGCGGCGAGGTTCCAGTCGCCCGGATCGTCGCTCCGCGGCCAGGTTTCCGGCGCCGCGAGCGCGCTCACCGCCGGAAGGGGCGCGGCCACGTCGCGATCCTTCACCGCCTTCCAGAACGGCGTGTAGACCCTGTAGGGCCCGCCCTGCCCCGTCTCGACCGTCCACGGCTCGAACAGGACATGCCCCGCGAAGCTCCGCGCGTCGATCCCCCGCGCCGTCAGGGCCGACTTCACGGCGGTGTCGCGGTCGATGCTTTCGGGGTCGTAGCTCCGGCTCCAGAACACCGCGTCCGCGCCCGTCTCCGAGACCAGCGCCTCCAGCACGTCGCGCGCCCGCCCCCGCCGGAACACAAGCCGCGAGCCGATGCCGGACAGCACCTCCGCGAGATGCGCC
>CAYTBD010000215.1:0-4814 GCA_964435755.1 uncultured Rhodobacterales bacterium | reverse complement strand
CTTCTAATCAGCAGGTTGAGGGTTCGAGTCCTTCTGGGGTCGCCATGTCTAATGTGCGCAGCCGCCCTTGTCGCCCGACAGGGGCTGGCCTGCGCGCCAGACCCGGTTCAGTGAAAGCTCCTCGGTGAGGTGGACGAAATCGGCCGTCCGACCGGGAGCGAGGCGGCCGGCGACGTGGCCCAGGCCTGCCGCGTCGGCCGGAGCCGAGGTGGCCATCGCGAGGGCCCGGGCGACCGGCAGGCCCACCTCTTCGACCGTGACCCGAAGGCACGCCGCCATGTCGCAATCCGCCCCGGCGAGCGTGCCGTCCTCGAGGGTCAGCCGGGCGTCCCGGCGCAGGATCCGGCGGGAGCCGAGGGTGAACCCGGTCGTGTCGGTCCCTGCCACGGCCATCGCGTCGGTGACGAGGAACAGCCGGTCGCCGCCGCGTTTCGCCCGGATCGCGACGCGGAGCGTCGCGGGCGCGACGTGGACACCGTCGGCGATGAGACCGGCTGAGACCTCTGCGTCGAGCGCCGCGCCGACGAGGCCGGGCTCGCGGCCGCCCAACTGGCTCATCGCGTTGAAGAGATGGGTGACCATCCGGGCGCCCCGATCGAACGCACGGCGGGCCTCTGCGCCGGTGGTGTCGGTGTGGCCGAGGCTCACCGTCACGCCGGCCTGGGCGAGCGCATGGATCTGCTCGAGCGAGGCCGCTTCCGGCGCGAGCGTCACGACGAGTGCGGGGAGGCCCGCCCGCGCGTCGAGGAGGAGGGCGAGGTCCTCCTCGCTCATCGGACGAAGCCGCGCGGGATCGTGCGCGCCCTTGCGGCGGGGATCGAGATGGGGACCTTCGAGGTGAAGACCTGCGAAACCCGGCAGGCCGGCCCGGGCCGCCTCGAGACCTGCCGCGATCACCGCGCGGGTCGTCTCGGGCGTGTCGGAGATGAGTGTGGGCAGGAGGGTGGTCGTGCCGAGCCGGGCGTGGGTCTCGCAGATCCGGGCAAGGCTCTCGTCGACCGGCGCGTCGCCCAGCATTACGCCGCCGCCGCCGTTCACCTGAAGATCGACGAAGCCCGGGGAGAGAAGACCGCCGCCGAGGTCGGTGGTCGGCGCGTCGGGACGGTCGCCCGGTCCGAGAAGCGCGGAGATCCGGCCGTCCTCGACCAGAAGCGCCCTGTCGTCGTGGATCCTCTCCCCGTCGAAGATGCGGGCGCCTGCGAAGGCATGACGGCTCATGTCCGGTCCTCCAAAGCCGCCTCGCGAAGGGCGAGCGCCAGCGTCAGCGCGCCGTCGAGGGCCGTCCCCCGCGGCGGACGGATCAGATCGCCGAAGCGCGGGGCGAGGCGGCGGACGTAGACATCGGCAAGGCCGCCATGGAACGCGATGGGCAGGGGCAGGTCCCCCATCAGGCGCTCGACGGCGCGGGAGACGTAGTCCGTGGCATCCGACAGGATCTGCTCCGCGGCCGGGTCACCGTCGGACGCGGCCGCGACGACGGCGGGGGCGTGGCGGGCGAAGGCGTCCGGGCGGGCCTGCATAGACTTCGCGGCCAAGGAGTCGGCACCGCCTTCGGACTTGAGGATCGCCCCGAGCAGCGGGGTCATCGGGGCGAGGCCGTCCACGGCGTGAAGCGCCATCCGCATCGCGGCGCGGCCCAGCGAGGCGCCGCCTGCCTCGTCGCCGAGCGCGAAGCCCCAGCCGCCGGCGGTGGTGACGGCGCCGTTCCGCTGAGCCGCGAAGGCGGAGCCGGTGCCTATGATCGCGACGATGCCGTCCGCGCCGCCGTGGGCGCCGGCGAGCGCGATGCGGGCGTCGGAGACGACGGTCGACCGGGCGAAGGGCAGGCGCGCCGCGACCCATTCGGCGTGGCGGGCGACGTTCGCGCCGGCGAGGCCGAGGGCGGCGACGGTCCGGTCGGGGGACACCGCGGCTTCCGCCGCGTCGATGGCCGTCGCGACCGCTGCGAGGATGTTGCGGAGCGCGGCGTCACGGTCGGTGGCGATGTTCGCGGCGTCGCCGGTCGCGGTCGCGACGATCGCGCCGGTGGCATCGGCAAGTGCGACGCGGCAGCCGGATCCTCCGCCGTCGATCCCGAGAAGATACACGCCGCGCCTCCGTCTTGGGCCATGATGCACGTCGCGGGGCGCGTGCCCCGCGGCGCAACGGGTCAGCCGAGCGCCGTCTCGACCGCCCGGCCGAGCTTCTCCGTCAACTCGTCGACCTGCGCCTCCTCGATGATGAAGGGCGGGGCGATCAGGACGTGATCGCCGTGCTTGCCGTCGATGGTGCCGCTGGCCGGGTAGACGACGAGCCCCTCGTCCATGGCCGCCGCCTTGATCCGGGCAGCGAGCCTGCGGGCGGGATCGAAGGGCGCCTTGGTCTCGCGGTCCTCGACAAGCTCGATTGCCCTAAAGAGGCCGCGGCCGCGGATATCGCCGACATGGGCGTGCTGGCCGAAGGCGGCGCGCAGGCGGGCGTCGAGCACCTCGCCCATCCGCGCGACGCGCGGCACGAGGCCCCTGTCGCGAATCGCCGTGACGACGGCCCGGCCCGCCGCGGCGGCGAGCGGGTGGCCGTGGTAAGTGTGGCCGTGCTGGAACGCCCCCGAGCCCCGGGCGATGGCGTCGTGGATCGCGCCGGTGCAGAGCATCGCGCCGATGGGTGCGTAGCCCGCGCCGAGGCCTTTGGCGATGGTGACGATGTCGGGGGCGATACCGTCCTGCTCGCAGGCGAAGAAGCTGCCGGTGCGTCCCATGCCGCACATCACCTCGTCGAGGATCAGGAGCACGCCGTGGCGGTCGCAGATCTCGCGGATGCGCTTGAAGTAGCCCGGCACCGGCGGAACGGCGCCGGCGGTCGCGCCGACCACGGGCTCGGCGATGAAGGCCATGACGGTTTCGGGGCCGAGGCGGAGGATCTCGGCCTCGAGTTCGCTTGCGACACGCAGGCCGTAGTCCTCGGCGCTCTCGTCGTCGCGTCGGCCGCGGTATTCATAGCAGGGCGAGATGTGGTGCGTCTCGACGAGGAGGGGCGCGTATTTCTCGCGCCGCCAGGCATTGCCGCCGGCGGCGAGCGCGCCGAGCGTGTTGCCGTGGTAGCTCTGCCGCCGCGCGATCAGGCGGTGGCGCTGCGGCTCTCCGGTCTCGAGGAAATACTGGCGGGCGAGCTTGATCGCCGCTTCGACGGCTTCGGAGCCGCCCGACAGGAGATAGACGCGGTCGATGCCCTCCGGGGCCTGTTCGATCAGCAGGTCGGCGAGATCCTCGGCTGGCTCCGAGGTGAAGAAGCCGGTGTGCGCGAAGGCGATCCGGTCGAGCTGCGCGTGGATCGCAGCGCGCACTTCCGCGTCGGAATGGCCGAGGCAGGAGACGGCGGCGCCGCCGGAGCCGTCGAGATAACGGCGGCCATCGGCATCGACGATGTAGCATCCGTCGCCCGCGACGGCGGTGGGCAGGGGCGTTCCGCCTCTTCCGAAGACATGGCTGGCCACGGTCACTCTCCGCGCACGACGAAGACGGACTGGCTGGCGTGCCGCACCACGCGGGCGGCATTCGGTCCGAGCAGGTAGTCGGAAAGCTCGGGGCGGTGCGAGCCCATCACGATGGCGTCGACGCCGAGCCTGTCCGCGGCGCGGATGATCTCGTCGTAGACCCGGCCATGAAGGACGTGGGGATGGACCTCCACGCCATCGGGGACGTTGTCGACAACCCACTTCGACAGCGCCTCGCCGGCCGCGTGCAGGGCCTTCTCCTCGAAGCCGGACTGAAAGTAGCTGCCGACCCAGGCCGATCCGAAGTCCGGCAGGACCGTCGCGACGTGGAGCGGGATGCCGTCGTCGCGGGCCATCTTGACCGCGAGGGGCGCGGCCTTCTTCCAGCTCGTCTCGGCGGAGAGATCGATGGGCAGGAGGATGGACTTGAACATGGGGCGCGCCTCCTCAGAAGGCCGGTTTGGTCTGGCGCCGCTTCTGCAGCAGGATCACGAGCCCCAGTAGCAGAAGCGCGGGAATGTAGAAGACCTGCGCGGGGAGCCGGTCGGCCGGGGCCTGCACGGCGGCGAGCTCGACCGGCGTCTCCGCGTAGAAGTCGAAATCCGAAAGCGTCTCGGCGAGCGGCGTGCCGAACATCGGTTCGTCGAGGCGGACCGTCTCGCCCTCCGGATAGAGCAGGAGACCGGTGGCCGCGATGCGCTCGGCCGCGCCGCCTTCGCCTTCGATGTCCAGGACCACGGTCGTTTCGGTCATCTGCATCGTGTTGAAATCGGGGCCGCGGATCAGGAGGCGGAGGCGGTCGCCGGGCGCGGCCACGGCGACGGTTTCCTCGAAATCGGCCGGTGCGATCTGCTCGAACCGGGGCTGGACCATGTCGAGCCAGACGTTCGGCACGAAGAGCGTGAAGGCGACGACGAGGAGCGCCGCGCTTTCGTGGAGGCGGGACCGCGCGAAGAAGTAGCCCTGCGTCGCGGCGGCGAAGAGGAGCATCGCGAAGGTGGCCACCACGAAGACGAAGATCGCCTGCAGGATGCCTGCGGTCGTTCCCAGATCGACACCGTAGAGAATGAGCGTCGGATTGTAGATGAAGAGGAAGGGCAGGGCGACGGTGCGCAGTGAATAGAAGAAGGCGGTGAAACCCGTCTTGATCGGATCGCCCCCCGAGACCGCCGCGGCGGCGAAGGAGGCAAGGCCCACGGGCGGCGTCACGTCCGCCATGATCCCGAAGTAGAAGACGAAGAGGTGCGCCGCGATGAGCGGCACGATCAGCCCCTCCTGCGCGCCCAGCGTCACCACGACCGAGGCCATCAGCGAGGAAACGACGATGTAGTTCGCCGTTGTC
>CAYTBD010000214.1:0-4869 GCA_964435755.1 uncultured Rhodobacterales bacterium | reverse complement strand
CCGTTTCCGTCTCGCACCAACCTCGATGCCTGGGCCTCGACAAGCGAAGGCCGCGCACCATGGCTCGCCTGGATGTTCTCCGCGCTCGACGGTCTCGACACCATCGAAACGCAGCCCCTCGCGGATCACGTCTCCCGCCTCCTCGACACCGCCACCCGCATCGCCACCGCGCCCGGCGGACGCGAGGCCGGGGGTCTCTGGGACGAAGCCGCCGGCCGCAAGGCGCTCGAGGTTCTGACCGAACTCGACCGCGAGGCAATGCATGGCGACGCCATGTCGCCCGACGATTTCCGCAACCTGCTGCACGGCATCCTCGATCAGGCCGAGGTTCGCGACCCCGTGACGGCGCATCCCGGCGTCATGATCTGGGGCACGATCGAAGCGCGGGTGCAGGGCGCCGACCTCGTCATCCTCGCCGGGCTGAGCGAAGGGGTCTGGCCCGCGCTGCCGAACCCGGACCCCTGGCTCAACCGGAAGATGCGCAAGCAGGCGGGTCTCCTTCTGCCCGAGCGGCAGATCGGCCTCGCCGCCCACGACTTCCAGCAGGCCATCGCCGCGCGCGACGTGATGCTCACCCGATCCATCCGCGACGCCGAGGCCGAAACCGTGCCCTCGCGATGGCTCAACCGCCTGACGAACCTCCTGTCCGGCCTCGACGGTGGCAAGGCTGCACTCGACGCGATGCGCGCGCGGGGCGAAGCGTGGCTCGATCTCGCCGCCACCCTCGAATCGAGGCCGGCAGACCCGTCGCCCGCCCCGCGTCCCTCGCCTCGCCCCCCGGTCGAGGCACGTCCCCGGCAGCTTTCCGTCACGCAGATCCGGACGCTGATCCGCGATCCCTACGCGATCTACGCCCGCGAGGTGCTCCGCCTCAGATCCGTCAACGCCCTGCGGCAGAAGCCGGACGCGCCACTTCGGGGCACGGTGCTGCACGACATCTTCGAAGCGTTCGTGCGAACGCGGCATGACGAGACCGTGGAGGACGCAAGGGCGCGCCTGATGGCGATCGCGGACACGAAACTCGAAGACGGCGCGCCCTGGCCCGTCGCCCGCAGGCTCTGGCGCGCCAAGCTCGAGCGCATCGCGGAGAGGTTCGTCGCCGAGGAAGCCTCGCGGCAGACGCAGGGCACGCCCGTCGCCATCGAAGGGACAGGCATCCACCGCTTCGACGACATCAACTTCACCCTGATCGCCAAGGCCGACCGGATCGACCGGCTGCACCACGGCGATCTCGTGATCTACGACTACAAGACCGGATCGATTCCGACGGACAAGCAGGTCCGGCAATACGACAAGCAGCTTCTGCTGGAGGCGATCATCGCCGAGGCGGGCGGCTTCAGGGGCCTGCCCGCAGCGCATGTCGCGATGGCCGCCTACATCGGCCTCGGGTCGAAGGATGGCACTCATCCGATCGACCTCGCACAGCCGGACTTCGATCTCACGACCGTCGCTGCGAAGTTCCGTGACCTGATCCGCGCCTACGACGACCCGGCGCAGGGCTATACTTCCCGGCGCGCGATGGAGCGCGAGGACCACGCCGGCGATTACGACCACCTGGCCCGCTACGGCGAATGGGACGAAGGCGCCGATGCGCGCCCGGAGGACGTGCCATGACCCGGCCCGACGACGCCACGCTCAGCCAGATCCAGGCCGCCGACCCCACCAGGTCGACATGGCTTTCGGCGAATGCCGGCTCCGGCAAGACCCGCGTTCTCACCGACCGCGTGGCGCGGCTTCTGCTCGGCGGCGTCGATCCGCGCCGCATCCTCTGCCTCACCTACACCAAGGCCGCGGCCGGAGAGATGCAGAACCGTCTCTTCGCCCGCCTCGGCGAGTGGGCGATGCTGGGCGACGCCGCGCTCGACCGCGCGCTTCGCGACCTCGGCGTGGAAGAACCGGGAAACCTCGAGAGCGCCCGCACTCTCTTCGCCGCCGCGATCGAGACGCCCGGCGGGCTCAAGATCCAGACGATCCATTCCTTCTGCGCCGCGCTCCTGCGGCATTATCCGCTCGAAGCCGGCGTCTCGCCCCGCTTCACCGAGATGGACGAGGTGTCAGACCGTCAGCTCATGGCGGAAGTCGCCGAGGATCTGGCCCTGATCCATCCCGAAGCGCTCGATGCTGTCGCCCGGCATTACACCGGCGCGGATTTCGACGCGCTCACCGCCGAGATCGTGCGCCGCGCCGATGCCCTCGGAGGCGAGCCAGACGCTGACGCGATTTTCCGCGCCTGCGGCATCGCGCCCGGCCTCACCGAGGCTCACATCGTGGCCGAGGTCTTCACCGGCGGCGAGCGACGCCTGCTGGACACCCTCGTCGGCGCGCTCCGGCTCGGCTCGGCCACCGACGTGAAGGCCGCCGAGAAACTGTCGCCTCTCCCGCGCGAACTCACCTGCGCCGACCTTCCGGTTCTGGAAGCCTGCCTCCTGAGCGGACCGGGCGCGAAGGAGCCGTTCGCCTCCAAGTCCGGCAAGTTTCCAACCAAGGCGACACGCGACGCGCTCACCGGGATCCTCCCCGATCTCGACGCCCTCATGGACCGCGTCGAGACAGCCCGCCGCCGCCGAAAGGCGCTCGAGGCCGCCCGCAAGACCGTCGCTCTCCACAGGTTTGCCGCAGCCTTTCTCCCGGCCTACGAGACGGCCAAGCGGCTCCGCGGCTGGCTCAGCTTCGACGACCTGATCGGCAAGGCCAGCGATCTCCTTCGCGATCCCGCTGTGGCCGACTGGGTTCTCTATCGCCTCGACGAAGGCATCGATCACATCCTCGTCGACGAGGCCCAGGACACGAGTCCCGAACAATGGGAGGTCATCGAACACCTCGCGCGCGAATTCACCGCGGGCGCGGGCGCCCGATCGAACCGGCCCCGCACCCTCTTCGTCGTTGGCGACAAGAAGCAGTCGATCTATTCCTTCCAGGGCGCCGACTCCGAGGCCTTCGACCGCATGCGCAACCATTTCCGCGACCGTCTCTCGGCGCACAGTCCGCTCGCCCAGCGCGATCTGCTCCACTCGTTCCGCTCGTCCTTCGCGGTGCTACAAAGCGTCGACAAAACCTTTGAGATCCCCGGCGGGGGCGGCGTCGCCCCGGACCTCCGGCACCTCGCCTATCACGGCGACCTTCCCGGCCGCGTCGACGTGTGGCCGCTCGTAGAGCCTGTCGCGAAACCGGATCCCGAGGATTGGGAAAGACCGGTCGACACGCCCTCTCCCGACCACCACGTCGTCACGCTGGCCACAGGAATCGCCGACCGTATCAGGGCGATGCTCGACGGCGGCGAGGCCATCGCCGACAAGGACAGGGGCTTCCGACGCATCCGGGCCGGCGACATCCTCATCCTCGTGCAGAGCCGCGGCGGCAAGCCGTCGATCTTCAACGAGATCATCTCGGCTCTCAAATCACGCCATCTCCCGGTGGCCGGGGCGGACCGTCTGAGGCTCCGCGACAGCCTCGCGGCGAAGGACCTCATCGCCCTTCTGTCGTTCCTCGCGCTCCCCGAGGACGATCTCTCGCTCGCCACCGCCCTGCGCTCACCGCTTCTGGGCTGGTCCGAAAGCGATCTCTTCCGGCTCGCGCATGGCCGTGGCGGCCGCTTCCTGTGGGAGACGCTGCGGGACCGGGCGGCGGAGTTCCCCGAGGCCGTCTCGGTCCTCGACGATCTTCGCAAATCCGCCGACTTTCAGCGTCCCTACGACCTTCTCGAACGCATCCTCGTCCGTCACGGGGGTCGCGAACGGCTCCTCGCCCGCCTCGGTGCGGAGGCCGAGGACGGCATTGACGAGCTGCTGAACCTTGCGCTCTCCTACGAACGCGCCGACATCCCCAGCCTCACCGGATTCCTGTCCTGGCTCGAGGCGGAGGACACTGAAATCAAGCGCCAGCTCGAAGGCGCGGGAGACCGTATCCGGGTCATGACCGTGCATGGCTCGAAAGGCCTCGAGGCACCTGTCGTCATCCTTCCCGACACCACCCGGGCGCAACACCGGTTTCGGGGCGAAATCGTCGTGGCAGGGGACGGCAAGGGCTACTGGATCACCCCGAAAGGCGACGCGCCCGAGATCGTCGAGGCCGCCCGCGACGCGGCGCTGGCCGCCGAGGCCCGCGAGAAGGAGCGACTTCTCTACGTCGCCATGACCCGCGCCCGGACATGGCTCATCGTCTGCGGCGCCGGCAAGGCGACGGAGGCCGCATGGCACCAGAGGATCGACGCCGGGATCGGCCGCCTCGACTGCCGGGAGATCGACACGCCCTTCGGTCCGGGCCGCAGGTTTCAGCATGGCGACTGGCAGGACACCGCGCCCGACGAGACCGAAGCCCCCGCTGCCCCCGCCGCGCGGCCCGGCTGGCTCACCGCCCAGGCCCCGCCGCCGCCCGAAAAGGACGCGGTCCTGAATCCGTCGGATCTCAAGGGCGACAAGGCGCTCCCCGGAGAAGGGGCGGTCTTCGACGAAGACGCCGCGCTCCGGCGCGGCCGGCAGATCCACCGGCTGCTCGAACACCTGCCCGGCTATCCCGAAGCCGACTGGCCGGAAACCGCGCCCGCCCTTCTCGCCCATGGCGAGGACGCGGCGTCCCCGGACGAGGCCGCGCGCCTTCTGGGCGAGGCCGGCCGCATCCTGACCGCACCGCACCTCTCCCACCTCTTCGCGCCGGGCACCCTCGCGGAGGTTCCGCTGACCTGCCGCCTCCCCGCCTTCCCGGACCGGACGCTGCAGGGCACCGTCGACAGGCTCGTCGTCGCGCCCGACCGCGTCCTCGTGGTCGATTTCAAGAGCAACGCTGTCGTACCCTCTGACCCCGGGGACGTGCCCGAAAGCCTCCTGCGCCAGATGGGAGCCTATGCCGCCGCCTTGGCCACGATCTATCCGG
>CAYTBD010000213.1:0-4883 GCA_964435755.1 uncultured Rhodobacterales bacterium | reverse complement strand
GAGAGCATCGAGGGGGCGCTCCATTCGGTGCGCTTCAGCCACCGCAAGATGATCTCGCCCGGCGAGTGGCGGAACGTGACGGGCGAGTTCACCCTGCACTGATCCGCGCTCAGGGGATGATGCGATTGTACTTCGTCCCCTCGATCGTCGCGCCGACGATCAGTCCGGTCTGACCGAAGACCACCGCCACGACCGGCGAGGTCAGAGTCGTCGAATCGGTCGAGAAGGTCTGCCCTTCGTTCGAGAAGGCATAGGTGAGGTCCGCCCCCGCGACCCATCCGGGCGAGGTGCGGAACTCCGCCAGCGCCTCGTCGGTGCGGAAGAACAGCACATGGGCGTATTGCTGCGCGCCGAGTTGCGGCCCGACGCTCGCCTTCGTGGCCGAGTAGTAATCCACCGTGACCCCGTTCACGAGCAGCGCGCCGCGTCCGTAGGCGCCGCCGAAGGTCAGAAGCCCGGCCTCGGTGACGAGCGGCATGACCAGCATGCCGCGCGAGGTCTCGCGCAGCGAGCGCGTTTCGGGAAAGGTCTGTTGCATGAACTCGACCGTCGCCGCCACGCGGGCGTCGATCCGGTCGGCGCCGGCGCTGCCGATGCCGTTGCCGCAGGCGGCGGCGAGCGTGGTGGCCGATAATCCGCCAAGCATGGCGGAACGACGGGTGATGGGTCGCATGGGGGTCTGCCCTCCGGGTTGCCGGTATGCCTCGAACGGCGGCCTTATCCGGCCGCTCGTGCGCCACTTATACGGAAACCGGTGGAGGGTGTCACCACATCTTGTTGCGGGCGCTCAGCGGCGGAGGAGGTCCGCCGCACGCGGCGCGAAATAGGTCAGGATGCCGTCGCAGCCGGCGCGCTTGAAGGCCAGGAGGCTCTCCATCATCACCGCGTCGCCGTCGAGCCAGCCGCGCTCGGCGGCGCCCACGAGCATCGCGTATTCGCCGGAGACCTGGTAGGCGTAGGTCGGCGCGCCGAAGGCGTCCTTCACGCGCCGGCAGATGTCGAGATAGGCCATCCCCGGCTTCACCATCACCATGTCCGCCCCGACCTTGAGATCCCTCTCCACCAGGCGCAGCGCCTCGTTCGAGTTGCCGGCATCCATCTGGTAGGTCTTCTTGTCGCCCTTGAGCGCGCCCGACGCGCCCACCGCGTCGCGGAACGGTCCGTAGAAGGCCGAGGCATACTTCGCCGCATAGCTCAGGATCGACACGTTGATGTGCCCCGCGGCCTCCAGCGCCTCGCGCACCGCGCCGATGCGCCCGTCCATCATGTCCGACGGCCCGAGAATGTCGGCCCCGGCGTCGGCCTGGGCGAGCGCCATCCTGACCAGGGCCTCGACGGTTTCGTCGTTCACGATCTCGCCGTCGCGCACGATCCCGTCGTGCCCGTTGGCGTTGTAGGGGTCGAGCGCCACGTCGGTCATCACCGCGACCTCCGGCACCGCCGCCTTGATCGCGCGCACCGCGCGGTTCGACAGGTTGTCGGGGTTCCATGCCTCCTCGCACAGCTCGGTCTTGAGCGCGGGGTCGGTGTAGGGGAACAGGCAGATCGCCGGAATGCCGAGCGCGGCGGCCTTCTCGGCGGCGCGCACGACGCGGTCGACCGTCAGACGCTCCACCCCGGGCATCGAGGCGATCGGCGCCGCGGCGTCCTCGCCCTCCATCACGAAGACCGGCCAGATCAGATCGTCGACCGTCAGCGTCGTTTCCCGCGACAATCTCCGCAGCGCATCGGTTTTCCGAAGGCGGCGGAAACGGGTGGCTGGAAAAGGTCCGGTCGTCATCTTGCGTTCCCCGTGGCAATCCTGTTTCTGGGGTGGCACGGATCGCCGGGCGCGGCAAGAGCACCCTCGGTCGCGGCGGGCACAGCGGGAATGGGACGGTAGCGTGGACTGGTATGAGACGCTTTTCGAAGTGATCGACATGCGGTCCTTCTCGAACCTCTGGTACTGGATCGCCGTGGCGGTCACCTGGTCCACCATGAGCCACTGGGTCCTCGGCGTGCCCTTCGACATGCTCCAGCGCGCGCGCCGGCAGGGCGGGCAGGCCGATGCGGACTTCGAGGCGATGGCCCGGATCAACGCCAACCGGCTCATCTGGATTTCCGACACGGCGGGCATCTGGCTCGTCGTGCTCGGCTCGGCCGTCATCACCGCGCTCGCCACGCTCGGCTTCTGGTACGACGTGGAATTCGCGCAGGCGGTGTTCCTTCTGGCCTTTCCGCTGTCGGCGATCATGGCTCTGAGCATCCGCACGGCGCAGCGCATCAAGGCGGGGAACGAAGGCGGCGAGGCGCTCAAGCGCCGGATGATGCGGCACAGGTTCTGGACGCAGGTCATCGGAATGCTGGCGCTCGTCGTCACCGCCTTCTGGGGGATGTACCGCAACCTGGACGTCGGCGCCTTCGGCGGGTTCTGAGGAACCTTGACACCCCCGCCCGCGTCGTTACCTGAGCGCGCATGTCTCCCGCCACCCGCATCACCGTCTCGGGCGCCCCCGAAGGGTTCGACGCCCGCCTGATCCTCGACGAGGCCGACCGCCGGGGCGGGGCGGTGATCCATGTCGCGCGCGACGACAGGCGGATGGCGGCGATGCGCGAGGCGCTCGGCTTCTTCGCGCCGGGCGTGCCGGTCGTCAGCTTCCCGAGCTGGGACTGCCTGCCCTACGATCGCGTGTCGCCCAATCCCGACATCTCGGCGGCGCGCATGGCGACGCTCGCCGCCCTCGTCCACGCCATGCCCAAGCGGTTCGTGCTGCTGACCACCCTCAACGCCGCGACCCAGCGGGTGCCGGCGCGCGAGGTGCTGACCGAGGCCGCCTTCACCGCCCGGGTGGGCGACCGCATCGACGAGGCGGGACTGCGCGGCTTTCTGGTCCGCATGGGCTTCACCCAGTCGCCGACGGTGACCGAACCGGGCGACTACGCGGTCCGGGGCGGCATCATCGACATCTATCCGCCCGGAGAGGCGGGGCCGGTCCGGCTCGACCTCTTCGGCGACGTGCTCGACGGGGCGCGGCGCTTCGACCCCGCGACGCAGCGGACGACGGAAAAGCTCGACGCGATCGAGCTCGCGCCCGTCTCCGAGGTCATCCTCGACGAGGCCGCCGTCACCCGCTTCCGCCAGAACTACCGGATCGAGTTCGGGGCGGCGGGCACGGACGACCCGCTCTACGAGGCGGTCAGCGCGGGCCGCAAGCACCAGGGGATCGAGCACTGGCTGCCGTTCTTCCACGAGCGGCTGGAGACGCTGTTCGACTACCTCCCCGGCGCGCCCGTGTTCCTCGACGACCAGGTGACGCCCGCGCGTCTCGCCCGCTGGGAGGCGGTGGACGACGCCTACGAGTCCCGCGCCGAGGCGATGACGTCGAAAGACCGGCTCGACACGGTCTACAAGCCCGCGCCTCCCGGTCTGCTCTATCTCGACGACGCGGGCTGGGAGGCCGCGCTCGGCGACCGGCGCGTGCTGCAACTCGTGCCGCTCCCGCAGGCGACGGGGCCGGGGGTGATCGACGCCGGCGGGCGGATCGGGCGCGAATTCTCGGTCGAGCGCCAGAGCGAATCACTCAGCCTTTTCGGGGCACTGGCGGCCCATGTTCAGGAGCGGCGCAAGACGGGGCAGGTGGTCGTCGCGAGCTACTCCGACGGCTCCCGCGAGCGCCTCGAGCACCTGATGGAGGACGAGGGCCTCGACGCGGCGACGCCGATCCACGACTGGCGCGACATCCCCGACGGCAAGGGCGGGGTCTTCCTCGCCGTCTGGGGGCTCGAGCACGGGTTCGAGGGCACGATCGGCAAGGCCGGGGGCGTCACCGTCATCTCCGAACAGGACGTGCTCGGCGACCGGCTGATCCGGTCCACCCGCAGGAAGCGCCGGGCCGAGAACTTCCTGACCGAGGCGCAGTCGCTGTCGCCGGGCGATCTCGTCGTTCATGTCGACCACGGCGTCGGGCGCTACATGGGGCTCGAGGTCGTGACCGCGCTCGGCGCGGCGCATGAATGCCTGCTGCTGGAATACGCCGGCGGCGACCGGCTCTACCTGCCCGTCGAGAACATCGAGCTTCTGAGCCGCTTCGGCCACGAGGAGGGGCTTCTCGACCGGCTGGGCGGCGGCGCGTGGCAGGCGAAGAAGGCCCGGCTCAAGGAACGCATCCGCGAGATCGCCGACCGGCTGATTCGCATCGCGGCCGAGCGGCTTCTGCGCTCCGCGCCGATGATGGAGCCGCCCGACGCCATGTGGGACGCCTTCTCCGCCCGCTTCCCCTACGAGGAGACGGACGACCAGCTGCGCGCCATCGCCGACGTGATCGAGGACCTTCATGCCGGCATCCCGATGGACCGGCTGATCTGCGGCGACGTGGGCTTCGGCAAGACCGAGGTCGCGATGCGCGCGGCCTTCGTGGCGGCGATGTCGGGCGCGCAGGTTGCCGTGATCGCGCCGACGACGCTCCTGGCGCGCCAGCACTTCAAGAGCTTTTCCGAACGCTTCCGGGGCTTTCCGGTGAACATCCGGCCGCTGTCGCGCTTCGTGTCGGCCAAGGATGCCGACCGGACGCGGGCGGGGCTCGCCGACGGCACGGTCGACATCGTCATCGGCACGCATGCGCTGCTCGCCAAGAGCGTGAAGTTCCGCAACCTCGGCCTTCTCGTCATCGACGAGGAGCAGCATTTCGGCGTCGCCCACAAGGAGCGGCTGAAGAGCCTGCGCACCGACGTCCACGTCCTGACGCTGACCGCCACGCCGATCCCGCGCACCCTGCAGCTCAGCCTCACCGGCGTCCGCGATCTGTCGATCATCGGCACGCCCCCGGTCGACCGCCTCGCGATCCGCACCTACGTGTCGGAATTCGACGCGGTGACGATCCGCGAGGCGCTCCTGCGCGAGCATT
>CAYTBD010000212.1:0-4896 GCA_964435755.1 uncultured Rhodobacterales bacterium | reverse complement strand
TGAGCGAAGGTATGGGTGGCGGCCGGATCGGTGAAATCGTCGGCCGGCACGTAGACCGCCTGGATCGACGTCATCGTGCCGCGGTCGGTCGAGCAGATCCGCTCCTCCAGCTCGGCCAGCTCCGTGCCCAGCGTCGGCTGATAGCCCACGCGGCTCGGGATGCGGCCCAGAAGGCCCGACACCTCCGAGCCCGCCTGGACGAAGCGAAAGATGTTGTCGATCAGCACCAGCACGTTGCTGCGCAGGTCGTCGCGGAAATACTCGGCCATGGTCAGCGCGGCGTGGCCCACGCGAAACCGGACGCCGGGGCTTTCGTTCATCTGGCCGAACATCATCACCGTGTTCTCCAGCACGCCCGCCTCGCCCATCTCGCGGTAGAGTTCCTCCGCCTCGCGCGACCGTTCGCCGATCCCGCAGAACAGGCTCACCCCGTCGTATTCGGCGACCATGTTGTGGATCATCTCGGTGATGAGCACCGTCTTTCCGACGCCCGCGCCGCCGAAAAGCCCCGCCTTGCCACCGCTTTCAAGCGGGCTCAGGAGATCGATCGCCTTGATCCCGGTCTCGAAGATCGTGCCCTCGACCCGCCGGTCGGACAGCGCAACGGGCGCGCGCAGGATCGGCCGGCGCGGCACCTCGCCCAGAGACGGGCCGTTGTCGATCGTCTCGCCGAAGAGGTTGAACATCCGTCCCAGCACCTGTTCACCCACAGGCACCTCGATGGGGCCGCCGGTATCGCGCACCGCAAGACCGATGCGCAATTCCGGCGAGGGGTTCATGACGAGCCCGCGCGCGACGGTCTCGCTCGGCAGCGCGGCAACCTCGATGACGATTTCGGGATCGGTCAGCGTCACCAGCCGGTTCGAGATCGCGGGCAGCCCGGTCTCGAACCGGATATCGGCCACGCCGCCGCCCAGCCTTACGATATGGCCTATGCGCTCGATACGCTCGGTCAAGCCGGTATTCCTCGCAACGCGTCCTCCCACCCTTACGCACCGGTGATACGGGTGGACTGATTTCGATCACGCCAGCCCGGTTGCCGGAGACCGCATCGAGATGACCGGTCGCGCCGCACCGGGTGTTCCGGCGTCAGTGATAGTGCATGACGGACCCCGGCGCCACGGCGGGCGTGCAAATCTGCTCCGGCAGTCGCCCGGATCGACCGGAACGCCTTCACCGGGCCCTTGGTGCCGCGGCGTCGTCGCCGATGCGGTTTTCGATCGGCCCACGTTTCAGACATCCGCCTCTACGTGTGCCGTGCAAGAAAGACGCTTCATCCCATACGCCTCCCAATACGCTAGGCCTCGGTCTCGGTCTCGGTCTCGAGATCGCGCTTGAGGAAGCGGATCTCGATGCGGTGGAGTCCGCTCTCGATCGTCTCCGACGCCTCGCCGGGAAGCTGAAGCGACAATGCGGTGATCAGCTGCCGGCCCAGCCCTTGTGCGCCGCCCGTCGCCGGCGAGCGAACGGTGTTCTCGATGGCGAGCAGAACCTCCTCGCCCTCCTCCGTCTGCGTGCTGCCGAGGGAAATGCCGATCCGGCGCCGTCCCTCGGCGTCCTCGCTCACGTACTTGAAGGCGTTGGTGATGGCCTCGACCGCAAGGATCGCGAGCGGCGCCGCCTGATCGGGCACCAGCGTCACCCTCTCCAGCCGCACCTCCGGTTCGGCGTCGGTCAGCGGGTCCGCCCCGATCGTGTTGAGTTCGCCGATCAGGTCGCGCAGGAGGACGTTGAATTCGACCTGTGACAGCTCCGGCGCTTCGTAGAGAGCGCGGTGAACGGTCGCGAGGCTGCGCAGCCGCCCCTGAACGCTCCGAAGCACCTCGCGCGCCTCGTCGCTGCCCGAATTCCTGATCTGCATGTTGATGATCGAGCTCATCAGCTGGAGGTTGTTCTTCGCCCGGTGATGGACCTCCTTCAGGAGCACCTCGCGCTCGTAGAGCGTGTTTTCGAGATCCGCCTCGTCCCGGATGATCTTCCGCGCCATCGACTCGAACGTCCGGTCGATCCTGCGGAGCTCCGCCGGTGCGGTCGCGAAGGCGCCGTCGGCCTCCAGCGTTCGGCTCTTCGAGAACGCGCGCATGCGCGAGCCAAGCTCCCGCACCGGGCTGATCACGAGACGCTGGATCGCCATGAGGGCGACCGCCATGCTGATGATCCACATGATGATCGGAAACGCGATGCCGGTCATGACGAAGGGCCTGTCGGTCAGCAGCGCCTCGTCGGTCCGCCAGCTTCCCAGGGCGTAGGCGCGGCCGGGGACGATCGGAACGACGGTGTAGTCGCGCATCGCGCCCGCGGCCGACAGCGCGCCGAAGGACGACGGCGCCGTATCCGCGAGGAACGCCAGATCCCGGTCCTCGGGAAGCAGCCGGGGTATGGCCTCGTCCGGCACGTTCGCGGTGAGAATCTCGCCCTGAGCGTTGAAGGTGACGAGTTGCACGTCATCCCGCGAGCCTGCCTCGTCCTCGTAAAGACCCTGCGGCGGAAACGAGATCGCCACGTATCCCAGGTAGGTTCCGTCCGGGTCGTAGACGGGCTCGCTCACGACCACCACGGCCCGCCCGGTCGCACTGCCCGACGGCGTGAAGGCCACGTGGCCCCTCGGACGATCCAGAAGGTCTTGCACGGTCCTGTTCGTGGTAATGTCCTGCGTTTCGCCCAGATTGTTGCAGCGGGACACGCCGGGCGGTTCGATGAACCCCGCGAAGGCGACGGCGGGCGTCGTGGCGACAGCCCGTCGCATGAGCACGGTACAGTCCTCCACCGACGGGTCGAATACGGCGATCGCGTCGCCGAGGCCCCGGGCTACTCCGAAGGCGTTCACGATCGCCTCGCGCTCCGGCGTCGCGGCGCTGTTCGTCTCGGCGCGCAGGAAGCCCATGTACGTCTCGCGCGAGGATTCCACAGCGCGCTGCGTCTGGATGACCGCGATCAGCCCGACCGGAAGCAGCGCGAGCGTCAGGAAGGCTCCGATCTGCACCAGAAGGCCGGCTCTGCGCGCCTTGCGCGGTAACTGTGTCTCGGGCTCGGGACTCGTGTTGCTGTCCGGTTTTGGGTTCACCCCGCCCTCGGGTTCCTGGAAATCACGGCAAGCGTCGCCTGATCCGTGAGTTCCATGGCGTCATTGACATTGAGGTGCAGCAGTTCGGCAAGCCTGCGGCGCCCGCGGTTCGCCCGGCTCTTGATGGTGCCGACGGCGCAACCGCACATTTCGGCGGCGTATTCGTAGGAGAACCCCTCCGCGCCGACGAGGATGAGGGCCTCGCGCTGTTCGTCGGGCAGTTTCTCGAAGGCGCGTCGGAAGTCCGCCATTGCGAGCCGCCCGTCGTGGGCCGGCTTCTCGGAAATCTGCTCGGTCATGGCACCATCCACGTCCGACACCTCCCGGCGCGCCTTGCGACGCTCGGAATAGAAGGTGTTCCGCAGGATCGTGAACAGCCACGCCCGCATGTTGGTCCCCGGCGCGAACTTGTCGATATTCGTCCACGCCTTCACGACGGTATCCTGGACCAGATCGTCCGCCCGCGACATGTCGCGCGTCAGGGACAGCGCGAACGCGCGCATCGGTTTGAGATGCGTCACGATCTCGTCGCGGGGATCGAGCGGCTTGTCGTCCTTGGGAAGAGGTTCAGCCGCCATCACTTCTTCTCCTGATCGTTCTCCTGATCGCGCAGTTGCTCGATCAGTTTCGCGAACCTCTCCGGCACCTCGTCCTCGACGAACTTGTCGTAGATGCGCTTGAGGTTCTCATCGATCTGGTTGTCGGCGTTCTCCCCTTCGGATATCCGACTCGTGTCACTCATTCGCTTTGCCATGTTCAAGGCCAATGTCTCCGCAATTTTCCCCGGCGTCGGAACCAAACGCGTTTGGGTCGCGTTGAGTTCCCCGGGTGAACTAGATTTCTACGGAGGATCGATGCACGACCACAACAGCTCGGAGAGCTTTTCGAGTCGGATCGCACAGCAGCTGCCTTACCTGCGCCGGTATGCGCGGGCCCTGACCGGGACACAGGACACCGGCGACGCCTATGCCGCAGCTACCCTTGAGGCCCTTGTTTCGGACCGGTCGGCCGCAGAGAACACGCCCGATGCGCGCATCGCGCTGTTCCGCGCGTTCCACGTCATCTGGACGAGCGCCGGCGCGCCGTTCGAGACGCCCGAGAAGGTGCTCGAACGGGTGGCCCACGGCCACATGAGCGACCTCACGCCGAATACGAGAGAGGCACTGCTTCTGAAGACCGTGGAGGGCTTCACGGTTCCGGAGATCTCCGAGATCATGGACATTCCGGAGGCGGAAGTCCGGTCCCTGCTCGAACTCGCGCGCCGCGAGATGGAGAGCAGCGTCGCCGGCAAGATCCTCGTCATCGAGGACGAGGCGATCATCGCGATGGACATCCAGGCGATCGTCACGTCGATGGGCCACAAGGTGACGGGCATCGGCCGGACCGAGGAAGGCGCGCTGCGGATCGGCCGGAAAGAGCGCCCCGACCTCATTCTCGCCGATATCCAGCTTGCCGACAATTCCTCCGGCATCGACGCGGTGAACAAGCTGCTGGCGGAATTCGGAGACATCCCGATCGTCTTCATCACCGCCTTCCCCGAACGCCTCCTCACCGGATCGCGGCCGGAACCGGCCTTCGTGATCGCAAAGCCCTACACCGAGGAACAGGTGCGCTCGGCGGTCAGCCAGGCGATGTTCTTCTCCTCCACGGAAACGCTCAAGGCGAGTTGAGGGCTGCATCGGCCGGTCTCGCCCGCCGGCGGGAAGGGGCTGGGGGCTCTCAGCCGCCGCGTGCCCAGTGCGACAGGTCGCGTTCCTTCAGATACGCCTCGACCACATCGGGGTCGTCGAAACGGCTCAGGATGTCGTCGTCGTTCTGACGGAGAAGGTTCA
>CAYTBD010000211.1:0-4899 GCA_964435755.1 uncultured Rhodobacterales bacterium | reverse complement strand
ATAATCCCGGAACGGCCGGAACCTGACGAGCCACCAGGCCTTCACCAGCCCTGTCGCCGCCTCGAGGACGAGGCGCTTCCGCCGTGAGGGCTGCCGCAGGAAGGTGACGAGACGCATGAAGGACCCTGACCGCTGGCGCGTGTGGCTCCCTGTCTAACCTCGTATCGCCGCTCTTCCAACACAACAGTGCGTTGACGTGTAGGTCCTGTCGCGCGTGGGCCGCGTGAACTGTCCTGTGGCGACGGGGCGACACCTGCGCCTGCAGACACACGACCACAGGTCGTCGCTCTTTCCACAACAGAGGGCCGCAGGGCATGAAATTGGAGCGAAACGGGAAACACCGCCGGGAGGGGAGCCTCGGAGACCATGACCCGCTACACGCCGGCGCTTCTTGCCGCCATCCGAGCCGGGGAGATCATCGACGAAGACACGTTCGGACTGCGCCCGCGGCGGCAGCCCCTGACGCCCCTGACGCTCACGGCTGCCATGCGCACCGACCGGAGAACGCGCGCCAGCAAGAAATGCGCGGCTCCGATCCTCCGACGCGGACAGTTCGCCCGGCCGCCCGACTGGTCGGGCAGCCGCGTCTGAGATCGCGCCGCTCAGCCCTTGTAGGGATACCCTCGATCCGGCTGCTTGACGTGACGCGTCAGGAAGTCCCCCGCGAGTCCCGGCAGCTTTTCCGCAACGGTGCGTCGCTTGAACCACAGCATCACCAAGGCGAAAGTTGTCAGGACGGCGACGATGAACCACGGGTCGAGCCCGGCCCATAGAGCCATGAATGAATCGGCCATTGCATTTTCCTTTACTCTTTACTCGGGCCGAAGCACGGCCCGTACACTGTCCCGAACGTCTGGCCAGAGGTCACTCCGGCACTCATCGAGCGGGACCGGAGCCTGTCTGGCACCACAGTCGGGCCACTGAACGACCGAAACCGGGTCAAATGCGATCTATTTTGTGAAGCATAAGCCCGATGCCGCTCCGTCACCGGCGCGTCGGTGATCGACCCGATGGTCACGGCCCGGGCATCCTGTTGACTGCCGAGGAAGACGCTTTCCTCAGCTTGAGGACGTGCCCCGCCCGCCGCTCGCGAGGTGCTTGCGCGCCTCGCGGGCGAGGACGCTTTCCTCGTCGGTCGGAAGCACGAGGACGCGCACCCGGCTGTCCGTGGTCGAGATCTCCATGGCGTTGCCGGTGTTGGCGGACGCATCTATGCGAATGCCCATCCACTCCGTGCCGTCGCAGACGCGCTGCCTGATCGTCGCCGAATTCTCCCCGATCCCGCCGGTAAAGACCACGGCGTCGAGGCCACCGAGCGCCGCGGCAAGCGCGCCGAGTTCCCGCCGCACGCGGAACACGAAGTAGGAGATCGCGTCGTCCGCCTCCGGCGCATCCGACGCTTCGAGCGTGCGCATGTCGTGCGAAAGCCCCGACAGTCCGAGCAAGCCCGAGCGGCGGTAGAGAAGGTCGGTGATCGCGTCGACATCCAAGCCTTCCGCGGACATGAGGTAGAGGACGACGCCCGGGTCGAGTTGGCCGGACCGGGTGCCCATCGGCAGCCCGTCGAGCGCGGTGAAGCCCATCGTGGACGCAATGGAGCGGCCGCCGTGAAGACCGCACATCGACGCTCCGTTCCCCAGGTGCGCGACCACGACGCGGCCCGCGTGCAGGTCAGGATCGACCGAGGCGAGTTGGCTGGAAATGTAATCGTAACTCAGGCCGTGAAAGCCGTACCGCCGGACACCGCGCGCGTAGTAGTCCCGCGGCAGGGCGAAGGTGTCGTTGACCCAGGGATGCCCGCGGTGAAAGGCGGTATCGAAGCATCCCACCTGCACAGCTTGGGGAAACGTCTCCGCCGCGGTGCGGGCGCCCGACAGGTTGTGCGGCTGGTGAAGCGGCGCGTAGGGGGAAAGACCCGCGAGATCCTCCAGCACGTCTTCAGTGAGGATCTCGCTCCCATCCCGGTGCGGACCGCCATGGACGATCCTGTGGGAGACCGCGTCGATCCGGACGTCCGCCAGCCTCTCGGAGATGAGCTCCAGAAAAGCCTCGAGAGCGGCGCGATGCCCATCGCCGGTCGGCGCGAGCTCGCGGCGAAGCTCGGTGTCACCGGCCCAGCCGGCGCGCAGCACGGGATCGGTTCCGATGCGCTCGACCTGCCCGCTCAGCACCGGACCCTCGTCCGCGTCGGCGGGATAGAGCGCAGCCTTCAGGGACGACGACGCCGCATTCAGCGTCAGGATGTAGCCGGTCATTCCGCCGCGCGCGTCTTCCGGGCGCCCCCCGCCGTCCGTGCCCGGTGGAGCGCCGCGACCGCGCAGGAGGCGAGCCGGGCCATGTCGTCGTCCGAACGGGACGTCAGGATGATCGGGACGCTCGCACCCAGAACGAGCCCCGCCCCCTCGGCATGAGCGAGGTACGTGAGTTGCTTGGCGAGCATGTTCCCGGCATCGATGTCGGGCACGACGAGAACCTCGGCCCGCCCGGCCACGGGCGAGTGGAGACCCTTGGTGCGGGCCGCCGCCATGTCTACGGCATTGTCCATCGCCAGTGGTCCGTCGACCAGACCGCCCGTGATCTGTCCGCGCTCGGCCATTTTCGAAAGAAGCGCGGCATCGATCGAGGACGGCATGTCCGGATTGACCGTCTCGACCGCCGACAGAACGCCCACCTTCGGCTCGTCGATGCCGATCGACAGCGCCACGTCGATGGCGTTCTGCACGATGTCCATCTTTGTCCTGAGATCGGGCTGGATGTTCACTGCCGCGTCGGTGACCAGAAGCGGATGCGCGAGGCCCGGGACGTCCATGACGAAGACGTGGGTGAAGCGCCGCCCGGTCCGCAGGCCCCTCTCCTTCCGGAGCGCCGCACGGAGAAGGTCGTCGGTGTGGAGATGGCCTTTCATCACCGCATCGGCCCGCCCCTCGGCGACGAGGTCCACCGCGCGGTGCGCGGCACGGGCATGATCGGGCTCGTCGATGATCTCCACGCCGTCGAGTTCCTCGCCAAGCTCCGTCGCGGCAGCCCCGATCAGGTCGGCCGAGCCGATCAGGATCGGCGTCACCACGCCGCTGGCCTTCGCCAGCAGGGCGCCGCCAAGCGATCTCGGCTCCTCCGGCGCGACGATGGCAGTCACGATTGGCGGAAGTTGCTTCGCCATCTCGATGATCCGCTCGAAATGCGTGTGCCGCTGCACGACGAGGCCGGGCACCTCGAGCACGTTGAACCTGAGCTTCTTCACCGGCGCGGTCACCTCCGCTTCCCCCTCGACGAGAAGCGTGTCGTCCGAGGTCCGCCGGACTTCCGTCGCAAGGCGCACGACGTGTTCCGGCAGCTTCTCGACGACCCGGACGCAGACGACGAGTTCGTCGCCCGCCATCGTCCGGTCGTGAAAGCTGAAGGACTGGTGCCGGTACAGCGTTCCCGGCCCCGGCAGGAGGTTGCCGAGCACCGCCGAGATCAGGGACCCCACCCAGAGCGATGGGGCGATGATCTCGGGCACGCCATCGCCGTCGCCGTCGTAGGCGCCGAGGTGCATCGGGTTGTGGTTGCCGGACGCGTTCGCGAAGACGAGGAAATCGTCTTCGCGTGCGATCCGCTTCAGTCTGGCCTCCTCGCCGACCGTGAGTTCGTCGTAGGTGCGATTCTCGATCATCATTCCGCCGCCATTCCGAGACAGGGCCCACCTTGAGGCGTCGCGCGCGGATCTTCCAGCATATCTTCGGGGATACCCTCAAGCCCCGAAGGCCAGCGGAACCGCTTGATGACCGGAAAGGGGCGACGGACCGTCGGCTCCGGCATCGGCGCTCCGCCAGTCAACGTGTCCCGGCGGCTCTCGAAACGATGACGTCCGAACCGCCCTCACGTGCGCGCGACGACAGGCGGTGCAGCAGGTCCACCTGGCCCGACGCCCCGGTCTTGGAATAGATCGAGTGCAGATGGGACCGCAGGGTCGTGCCGCGGATGCCGAGTTGCTCTGCGATGACCTTGGTCATCATCCCCTCCCGCATCATCGCGCAGATCCGGAATTCGCTACGGCTGAGATGCGCCGGGTTGTCGGGACCGAGGAGATCCGTCTTCGCGTCCGGAGTCGCCTCCGTGGCGGGGCGTGCCCGCGTCCGGCGCATCATCGCCTGCGCGGAGCCGGGCAGCCGCCGCGACCACGCGAGAGCCAGCGCGGGGGCCATCGAGGCGAGAAGGGCATCCGTGGAGGAACGGATCGACGCCCTGAACTGGAACTCGATGACGTCACATCCGCCGTCCCGAATCTCGAGAATGACGAGTGCGACATCATGGATTGCCGTCCCGTCGAGCAGGTCAACGGCATCTTCGAGACCTGCCGAGTAGCCATCCTTCAGGAAGTCAGAAAGAAAAAGCGCCGTTCCAGGGATGAGCGTGTATTCGGACGCTTTCAGGATGCGATCCGCAAGACATGGCGGTCGTCGGTCGGAAAAGAGTTGTCCCGCGGTCCTGTCCGAGACGCAGACCCGGCGCACGTGCTCACCTTCGATCCGCAAGACGGTGGCGCGATCGGCAAGAAGCAGGCGCCTCAGCTCCGAAAGATTTGCGAACGCCTCCCCGCTCCCACGCAGCGACGTCGCCATTTCCACGACAGCCTCGAAGGCCAGAGGCGCAGGCATACTACCGGCTGCGGTGTCCGCACTTTCAGAATGCATGAAATAACCCCAACATCGAACTCGTTACACGCGCAGTCCTGAAAAACTGCCGGACGCGCTATCGGCAGTTTCCCGGGATTTGGGTTCCGCCGTCCACATTGGGCAGGACTGCTTGATGAGAGAAAATATGTTGACGCAGCGCAACCCCCTGAAAAATCTCTCTAAAATGCGATGATGAACCGAAAATTAACGGAACGTTCACCTTCAGGATCATGTGCCGAGG
>CAYTBD010000210.1:0-4918 GCA_964435755.1 uncultured Rhodobacterales bacterium | reverse complement strand
GGTCGGAGTCGACGGCCGGCGCGCGGAGCTGGGCCGACCTGCCGGGCGAGGCGGTGAAATACGTCCGGCGGATCGAGGAATTGATCCGCTGCCCAGTCGCGCTACTCTCCACCTCTCCCGAGCGGGATGACACGATCCTTGTCACGGACCCTTTCGCAGACTGATGTCCCTTTCCTACAAAACCCGCAAACGGCTTTCGCTGCTGATCCTCCTCGTCGGGCTGCCGCTCTATATCGTGGTGGCGGTGAATGTGGTGGAGATGTTCGACCGGCCCGGCTTGATCGTCGAGCTGCTGGTCTGGGTAGTGCTCGGGATCGTCTGGGCGCTGCCGCTGAAGGCGATCTTCAAGGGCGTCGGGCAGCCCGACCCCGCCGCGCAGGACGACCCGCCGCGCGACTGAGACGCGGCCGGGCCGTCGCGCCGCCGCGTCACTCCCCGGCGATGCGGGCTTCGGGACGGAAGCGCGTGTTTTCGGCGATGGTGAACTGGCCGCGCTGGAGCTTGCGGATCTTGCCCTGCCGCAGAAGCTGCCCGAACGAGCGGAGCCCGGCTTCGCGTGTGAACTCCTCCTCGGTCTCGATGGCGGCGGCGCGGCGCATGATCTGCGGGCGCGAGAAATGCGGCTGGCGCTCGACGAAGGCGGTGTAGGCGGCGGCGGCCTCGAGCAGATCCGGCAGTTCGCGGGCGCCCATCTCTTCGGCGAAGGCCACGAACTCGCGATCGTCCTCCTCGGGCGCCTCGGGGGCCTGGTCGGCATCCATGGCGAGCATGCCGGCGCCCACGCGACGCGGCTGGACCGAGGTGACCCGCTCCGCCGTCTCGGAGTCGTCGACCCGCTGGCTCGACCCCAGGATGAGCGGCTCCGCGCCTTCCGACGTCGGGCGCGCCTTGTCCGAGGCGCTCTCGCGGGGCTCGGACTTGCGCGGCCGAACGACCTTCGCGAGATCCTCGCGGTAGACGCTCTGCTCTTCCTCGTCGAGCTGGCGCGAGCGCTCGCGGTTCAGCATCCGGTCGGCCTTGGTCGCGGCGACGGCGGCCTTCAGGTGCGCGATGGCCGAGCGGCGTCGCGTGCCCTCGCGATCGGCGAGCTTGTTGTCGGTTTCGGCCAGGATGCGGTTGAAGGCGCCGCCGTTGTCCGGGTCGCCGCCGATCAGGACGTGGCGCCGTTCGAGACGCTGTTCCTTCTTCTCCTGCGCGAGCGCCTGTTTCTCCGTCTCGAGCGCCATCCGGATCCCTGCAAGCGTCTCGTCGCTCTCCGGTTCGTTCTCCTCGTCCTCGTCGCCGAGAAGACCGCTCCGTCGGCCGGTCTGGCTCAGCCGCACGATGCGCTCGGCAAGATCGTCCTCATCGGCGGTCGCGGCGGCCGGTTCGACGTCGTCCTCGGCGGCGACAGGCCCGGGTTCCTCCTCGGAGATAGCGGGCTCGGGTTCCTCCCCGGAGACGACTTCCTCCTCCCGGGGCTGTTCAGAGACGGGCTCCTCCTCCCGGGCCGCGTCCGCTTCGGCGGCCGGTTCGGTCGTCTCGTCCTCTCCATCCATCGAATCGGCCCACGGGCGGTCGGCGCCTTCGAACTCGTCTTCGAATGCGCTTTCGTCCTCGGCGACCGGCTCGGCCGCGTCCCGGGGTGCGTGCGCGGCCACGTCCTCCGTGGCGATGACGGGCGCTTCGGCCGGCGCTGCGATCTCGCCGTGATCCTCGGCGGCGGTTTCATCCTCGCCGGCAGGCTCTTCCATCGCCGCGCGGCGGGCGGCGGCGAGGTCGGAGACGTAGGCGGTCTCGGGCTCGTCCTCGATCGCGGGTTCTTCGAAGACCGGCGCGGCGGGCGAGGGCATCGACCGGGCGCGGGCGCGGTCGACGACGGCACGGATGCGGCTCAGCTTGGCGGAGACGGCATCGCCCGGTGCGGGGCCGTCCGCGGGAGCGGGCCCCTCGCCGCGCGGGGCCTCGGGGGCCGTCGCAGCGGGGGCTTCCGCCTCCTCTTCGTCTTCGGCGGCCTGCTCCATCTGGCGCAGCGTGATCCCGCCCGACGTCAGGCGGGTCTCGACCCGACGGTGCACTTCGCGCTCGGCGATTCGATGCAGCATCTCGGCATCGGGCGTCGGCGGCTCCGCGCCGAAGTAGCGATCGTCGGCGGCAAGATCGCGGAAGTACTCCGCGATCGACTTCATGGTCGAGAACGGATCGTCGAACCCTTCCAGCGTACAGCTGAAGGTCCCGTAGGATACCGTCAGAATCTTGCTCGAACCAACCATGTGCGCCTGCTTTCTGCCAACTACAACACCCGGAGGTTTACGGATCGGTGGTTCCAAATTAGGAACAGACTGCGGCAATTCGATGGAATCTCACCCGATTTATGCCCGAGACTGTATCGACTTCGCGAGAAAATCTTCGGATCTCCCCTGTGATTGTCCACTCTTCCGATCCTATTGTAGTCGTCGGCGCCGGCGATGTCAGCGCCGACGACGTCAAAGTTGTGCGCCGGTACGGATCGAAAGTCGTCGCGGCGGACGGGGGTGCCGCGCATTGCGTGGCGGCAGGCATCGTCCCCGACGCGGTCATCGGTGATCTCGACTCGCTGCCGGCAGCGGTGCGCGAGGTCGTCCCGGAGGACCGCCTGCACCGTATCCCGGAACAGGAGACGACGGATTTCGACAAGTGCCTGCGGTCGGTCGCGGCGCCGCTGGTGCTCGCCGTGGGCTTCGCGGGGCCCAGGCTCGACCACATGCTCGCGGTGTTCAACGCGCTCGTCCGGCGGGCGGAGACGCCCGCTGTCGTCGTCGGATCCTCCGATCTGGTGTTTCACGCGCCGCCGCGGCTCGCGCTCGATCTGGCGGCGGGGGAGCGGCTGTCGCTGTTCCCCCTGGCCAGCGTCTCCGGGCGGTCCCGGGGACTTCTCTGGCCGATCGACGGTCTCTCGCTCGCGCCGTCGCGGCGGATCGGCACGTCCAACGTCGCGACGGGGCCGGTCGTGATGGAGTTCGACGCGCCCGGCATGCTCGTGATCACGCCGCGGGCGGCGCTGCCGGCCGTGATGCGGGGGCTTTCCGGCTGACGGCGTGTTCCCGTGCGATGACGTAAAGGCCGGCCGCCACCGTCACGAGGATCCCGGCGAGCGCGAGGCCGTTCGGGAAGTCGCCGAACATCAGAAGGCCGATGACGGTCGCGAAGGGGATCTCGAGATACTGCATCGGCGCCACCGTCGAGGTCGGGGCGAAGCGCAGGCTCCAGGTCATCAGCAGATGCGCGCAGGTGCCGAGAACCCCGAGAAGCGCGAGGAGCGTCCACGCCTCCGCCCCGGGCGACACCGGGTCCAGCCCCGAAAGTCCCGTCCCGTCGAGCAGGACCAGCGCCGGGAGCAGGACGATGCTCGCCATGATGCCCGACACGCACTGGAGCGAGATCGGGTCGGTCTCGCGCGCGATGGTGCGGGTCACCAGCATGAACAGCGCGAAGACCACCGCCACGCCGAGTGGCAGCAGCGCGGGCAGGCCGACCTCGGCGAAGCTCGGCTGCATGACCATGAGCGTCCCCGCGAAGCCGACCGCGCAGGCGCCCAGCCGCCGCGCGCCGACCTCCTCGTCAAGGAAGAACCAGCCCAGCAGCAGCATGACGAAGGGCATCACGAAGGCGATGGCGATCGCATCGGCGAGCGGCAGGTAGCGGAGCGCCAGAAACATCATCGAGATCCCGAGGATGTGGAGCCCGGTCCGCAGCGCCGTGAGGGCGAACACCCGGCCGGTCGTCCGGAACCGCCGCGCGCCCGCGAGCATGAACGGCAGCAGGATCGCCGCCTGCACCGCGAAGCGCACCGCGACGAGCTGGAACACCGGGATGGTCTCGCCGAGACGCTTCGCCATCCCGTCGCCGAGCGGCGCGAGAATGCAGAAGCCGAGCATCAGGAGGATGCCGAGGACGGGGCGGTCGGGACTCATCCGGCGACGCTAGCCGGGCGGGGAACGGGCGGCAAGGTGCCGGCTGTGGGGCGCCGGTGGGGAAACGGCCGCTCGTGTCGAGCGGCGACGCGACCCTTCCAGTTGCACCGACGCCGGGTTCCGCAACGTTCACCGGTTCGGGACTGATCGTCGACACGAACGTCCCCGACACTGTCGATACCGTTGCGGAGGCGCTCGAGTTCGCCATCTTCGCGACGACAGCCGAGGCGACAGTTGATTTCGTCAATGGTGATGTGACGTCGGTCCAGGACAACTTCATCGACGTCAGCGGCGCGTCTGTTGCGGGCTCGGTCGAGATGACCGACGGATCGTTCACTCCCGGCGTGGGCACGTTCACAGGAACCGTTTCCGGCTCGGTCAAGGACACCGACATCTCGGCGTCGCAGAACGGCGTGATCTACGGGGAGCCGTCGGACGGTGCCGTCATCGGCTCGTGGTTCACGACCGGCTCGGGCGGTGAATATGACGGTATCGAACTGGGCGGCGCCTTCGCGGCGGATAACTGACACGGCGCGGCGCGCCACCGTCCATCCGGGCCCTCAGCAGTTCGGCACGTTGACCGCGAGCCCGCCGAGCGCGGTCTCCTTGTACTTGTGGCTCATGTCCTCGCCGGTCTGGCGCATCGTCTCGATGGCGGAATCCAGCGGCACGAAATGCGTCCCGTCGCCGCGGAGCGACAGTGACGCCGCCGACACCGCCTTGATCGCGCCGAGGCCGTTCCTTTCGATGCACGGCACCTGAACCAGACCCTTCACCGGATCGCAGGTCATCCCGAGGTGATGTTCGAGCGCGATTTCCGCCGCGTTCTCGACCTGTGCGGGCGTGCCGCCCATCACCGCGCAGAGCCCCGCGGCGGCCATCGCGGCGGCGGAGCCGACCTCGGCCTGGCAGCCGCATTCGGCGCCCGAGATCGACGCGTTGAACTTGATCAGCCCGCCGATGGCGGCGGCGGTCAGGAGGAAGTC
>CAYTBD010000209.1:0-4952 GCA_964435755.1 uncultured Rhodobacterales bacterium | reverse complement strand
TGGTGAGGGTCTGGAGGGTTCCTGCCCCCGATCCCGGCGGACGCGCCCGGCGCCCCGGAGCGGTTCGCCGCTGGGGTCGACCATTCGAGGCAAGATGACGCGGTCAGGCCGACTGGTTCTGCCGGTCGATCCAGGCCCGCAGTTCTTCGGCCTCGTGGCGGGCCTCGCGGAGGCCTTCCATCGCCGCGCGGAGTTCCGCCTCGGTCTGCTGGAGCTGGTTCGTGAGCTCCGCCTCGCGGTTCTGGAAATAGGCGATGGCCTGATCGCGCGCCTCCTCGGCGTCGTGAAGCTCCTGCGCCATCTTGTCGATCTCGCCGATGTCGGCGGCGCTCACGCGGGTCAGCTTGTGGAGCAGCCAGTAGGCGAACCATCCCAGCATGAAGGCGACGAAAAGGATCAGCGCGGCGGCCGTGATGAACTCAGTCCTGTCCATTCGCCTCCGTGTCCTCCTCCGCGTCCTCGGCGGCATCCTCCTCCGGCGCCTGCTCTCCGGGCAGGATCAGCTGGAACTCGATCCGCCGGTTGGCCTCGCGGCCGTCCTCGCTGCCGTTGTCGGCGATCGGCCGGGTCTCGCCGTATCCCTTCGCGGTCAGGTTCGAGGTCAGCACGCGCCGCGCCATGATCGCGTTCAGCACCGCGTTCGCCCGTTCCTGCGACAGCCGCTCGTTCATGCTTTCGCGCCCCTGGCTGTCGGTGTGCCCGCCGATCTCCATCTGCACGGTCTGGCATTCCTTGAGCGCTTCGGCAACCTTGTCGATGGTGTCGAGCGCGTCGGCGTCGATCTCGCTCGAGCCCGGCGCGAAGGTGATCTTCCTTTCCGCGATGGCTGTATTGATCCGATCGACGCATTCCTCCGGGGTGGGCAGCGCCGCGATCGGGTCGAGCGCCTCGACGTAGGAGACGTCGAGCTTGAACTCTGCGGTCTCGCCCAGCTTCGACGTGATGATCCGCGAGATATCGTCTTTCGCGGTCTTGCTGCCGGTGTCGCCCGAGATCTCGATCAGGTCGGGGCGGACGGTCATCATGCCGTTGTTGAGAAGCGACAGCGCCTCGAGCGAGACGAGCACCCTCACCGGCCATCCCTGCGGCAGATCATCGGCGATCCGCGCGGCGAGTTCGGTGCCGTCGACGCCGAACCGCGCATGGGCGAAGCTCTCCACCGCGGCGCGGGTGCGAGGGTCGGGCAGGCGACCGCGAATCACGACCTGCCCCTCGGCGTCGCGCGTCGCGACGAACTCGACCGCTTCGCGGTCGCCGTCTTCGTCCGAGCCCGGCTCCGCCGCTTCGGGGAGAACCGCCGTCAGCGAGAACACCGCGGGCAGCGCGGTCTGGAGCCGTCCGGCGATCCGGTCGAAATCGGCCTCGCGCGTGCCCGCGGGCGCCTGAAGCGTCACGTCGGCGTTCGAGAAGGTCACATGGCCGCCGCCCAGTTCGGCGACGGCTCCGATCGCGAGAACCGCCGCGTCGGCCCATCGGGGCGAAGGCTGGCCGAGGCCGATGAGGCAACTGACCTCGCCGTCGAGACCGGCGGCGCGCGCCGCCTCCACGATGCTCCGCCGCGCCTCAGGGCTGTCGGCGGAGCAGGCGTCGAAATGCGGGCCGGACCCGTCGATCACGAAGCGGAGCGTGAACGGCGTGAGCACCGGGCGCGGGGCGGAGATGTCGAGGACGAGCCGGACGCCGGCTGGCACCGAGCTGCGCAGCGCCGCCTCGATCTCCCGCTTCCGGCGGGCGCTGTCGGTGATCGCCGTGATGCTGACCCGGCTTGCCTCGACGGTGATTTTCGAACGCGGCAGATCCGTCAGCGCCTCCAGCCCGAAATCGAGCGCCGCCGCCCAGGTCTCCGGCACCGGATAGTCGGCCGGTTCGAGCAGGTCGGTCACGGTCGTCTTCTGGACGCGGCCCGCGCGTTCGGCGATGCGCGTCCGGTCGGTCGACGCCGGGACGAGGCCGATGAGCGATATCCCTTCGTCGTTTCGAAGGATCTCGACCGAGAAGGCAGGCGGCGCCACGAATTCCCTCGCGGCGATCTCCATCGCGTCGATCACCCGGCTCGCCTCCACGATTTCCGAGGCGGCCGACACGGCCGTGAACCGGGCGGCTTCGCTGGGTGCGGTGCCGGTCAGGATCACCCGGAGGCCGTCCACCGACACGTCCGCCCAGTCGTGTCCGTTCTCCACGAGCGCCGCGCCGACCTGGCGCTCGGACTGCGTCTCGATGGCCGAGACAGAGGCGACGGCGACCCCGAGGCAGGCCGAGCCGCCGAGCAGGATCGCGATGGTTATGGGAAGATACTCGGAGAGTCGCATTGCAGGCCGTGTCCGGGGGAAGATCGTTCTCGTGTTAGTCCGCGGGTCGTCCCTGTGCAATCACAGCAGAACGGCACCGGCAAGAAACAGCACAGGGATCAGTCCGGCGTCCCGGTTGGACCGGAACAGCCGGAGGCAGGTCTCGGTCTCGTCGATGTCGAGCCGGGTGAGTTGCCAGGCGAGATGCCAGCCAAAGCCCCAGACTGCGCCGAAGCCTACCGCGAGCGCGAGCGGGCTCTGGTCGATCAGCGCGAGAATTATGGCGGCGGCCATCAGGACGACGCTTGCCGCGAGAAAGCCGCGGAGCCACTGGTTGGTGCGGTCGCCGAAGAGACGGGCGGTGGATTTCACGCCGATCAGCGCGTCGTCCTCCTTGTCCTGATGCGCGTAGATCGTGTCGTAGAACAGCGTCCACGAGATCCCGGCGAGGTAGAGGAGGACGGCGGGCCAGCCGAGGCTGCCGGTATGGGCGGTCCACGCCAGCAGCGCGCCCCAGTTGAAGGCGAGGCCAAGGAACACTTGCGGCCACCAGGTGAAGCGCTTGGCGAAGGGATAGATCGCCACGAGCGCAAGCGAGGCGACGCCCAGACCGATGGCCGCCCAGTTGAAGGTGAGGAGGATGCAGAAAGCCGCAAGAGACTGGATCACGAGCCACGCGAAGGCCTGCCGTGCGGTCACCTGACCCGAGGGGATCGGCCGGGAGCGGGTGCGCGCGACCGCCGCGTCGAAATCGCGGTCGGTGATGTCGTTCCAGGTGCAGCCCGCGCCCCGCATCAGCCAGGCCCCGATCCCGCATCCCAGCGCGATCCAGGCATCGTGGAGCGTGAACGTGCCGGTGTGCCCGGCGGCGAGCAGCAGCCCCCACCAGCACGGCAGAAGCAGGAGCCATGTCCCGATCGGCCGGTCGGCGCGCGAAAGCCGCAGGTAGGGCCGGGTCCAGGCCGGGGCGAGACTGTCGACCCAATTGCCCTTGACGGCGTCGGCCACCTGACCGTCTGTTGCCGGGGAATGTTCGGCCATCGGGATGAGGTCCATGTCGGCTGCGAAAGTCCGGCTCTATGTAGAGCAACCCGTGGGGGAGGGGCAAACCGTTCCTCTGGACCGCGACCAGGCGCATTACCTTTTCGGGGTGATGCGGCTCGGGCCGGGAGATCCTGTCGCGATCTTCAACCAGACCTCGGGCGAATGGCTGGCGGAGGTGGCGGAGGCGGGGAAGAAGGCCGGATCCCTGCGCTGTGTCGCGCAGACGAAGGAGCGGCGGCCGCCCGCCGACGTCCGGCTTCTTTTCGCGCCGATCAAGAAGGAGCGGACGGATTTCATCGTCGAGAAGGCGACAGAGCTCGGCGCGGCGGCGATCCTGCCGGTCGTGACGGACTTCACCCAGTCGGCGCGGATCAAGCTCGACCGGCTTCGCGCGCACGCCATCGAGGCGACCGAACAATGTGGCGGGACGGTCGTGCCGGAGGTGCGCGACCTCGTGCCGCTCGACCGCATGCTGGCCCAGTGGCCTGAAGGGCGGCGGCTGATGTTCTGCGACGAGACGCTGGCCGGAGAGGCTCACGGGCTTTCCGGCGCCGAGCCCGGGCCCTGGGCCATCCTGATCGGGCCGGAAGGCGGGTTCTCCGAGGCCGAGCGCGCGCGTCTCGCTTGCCTGCCCTTCGCCACCGCCGTCAGCCTCGGCCCCCGCATCCTGCGCGCCGACACCGCCGCTGTCGCGGCGCTCACGCTCTGGCAGATGACGCTCGGGGACTGGTCGTGAGCTTCCTGCGCCCCGAAGTGCGCGACACGCTCCTGCGCTGGCGCGAGACGCTCGCCGGGACGGCGGCCGGCATTCTGGGCATCTGGCTCGCGATGACGTCCTTCGGCCCGTTCTTCCTGATCGGCGTGGCGCTCGTTATCGGCGGCTTCGCGCTGGCCGTCGCGGGCGTGCAGAAGGCACGCTTCCGGCGCGGCGGCGAGGGGCCGGGCGTCGTGCAGGTCGTGGAGGGGCGCGTCACCTATTTCGGCCCCTGGGGCGGCGGGGCCGCGGCGCTCGACCGGCTGGGCTGGCTCGAACTGGTGCCTTCGGACGGCGCGGCTGGGCTCTGGGTGCTGGTCTCGGAGGACGGAGACCGGCTCGAGATCCCGGTCGACGCCAAGGGCGCGGATGCGCTCTTCGAGCTTTTCGAGACTCTGCCCGGCCTCCGCACCGGCCACATGCTCGACAGCATGAAGCCGCCTGTGCGCGAACGCACCCTGATCTGGCAGCGGGACGTGCCGCGCCTGCATTGACTTCACCGGCGATTGGCGACACCAGTTCCCGACCACGAGACGAGGCCCCGGAGAGCCGAGCATGTCCATTCCCCAGGCCGGCGGCGGGCCGATCGAGCGCCGAGAGCAGCTGGCCGAATACCTCGAAGCGGGCTGCAAGCCCAAGGACGATTGGCGCATCGGCACCGAGCACGAGAAGTTCGGCTACTGCAAGGACACGCTGAAGCCGCTGCCCTACGAGGGCGAGCGCTCGGTCCGGGCGGTGCTCGAGGGATTGCGCGACCGTTTCGGCTGGACGCCGGTTTCCGAGGCGGGGCACATCATCGGGCTCGAATTCGACGGTGCGAACGTCTCGCTGGAGCCGGGCGGGCAGCTGGAACTGTCCGGCGCGCC